>NZ_JBHUYG010000037.1:0-37003 GCF_042668795.1 Pedococcus sp. NPDC057267
CCCCCTGCGCAGGTCGAGACCTGCTGGGCTGCGACCTCCCCGACGCGTCCCCTGCCTCTTCGGGGAGGGCTGCAGCGATGCCCATTCTGCACGGCTTCGTCCCCGGAATGTGTCACTATGCTGCCATTGGACAGATGATGACAGGAAAGGCGGGGGCGGGCCTGTGACCAGCGACGACCCCATCGTGGTGAACCGGCTGTTCCACGACCCGGTGGCCCGACTGCACGCCGTCCTTGAGCGGGGCGAGGGGGAGCTCGAGCGCCGGCGGACCGAGCTCGCCGAGGTGCGCCACGCCCTCCTGCAGCTGTCCTCCGAGGCGACCGCGCCCGCCGGCGGCGGCGGCCCGACCCCCGTCTGGGAGCGCGTCGCCGCGGACCTCGCGCCGCCGGTGCTGCGCCAGCTGACCGAGCGCACCACGACCACCATCCGCAGCTGCGTCCTCAGCCTGGACGTCGGCCCCGGCCTCGACGAGGAGAGCGTCCGGCACACCCAGGAGGTCCTGCGTTCGGGGCGGGTGCGCCAGCGCACCATCTACCCGGCGGACGCGATGGTGAGCCCGGAGGGCCGGGCCTGGGTGCAGTCGTGGGCCGAGGCCGGTGAGGAGCAACGGGTCAGCCTGGCGCCGCCGAGCGACTTCGCGGTCTTCGGCGACGAGGCCGTCATGGCCGTGGCGGAGTGGGGCAACCCGGCCGCCGACTACGTGCTCATCCGCGAGCCGATGCTCGTGGCGGCGTTCACGACCCTGTTCGACCGAGCCTTCGAGCGCGCCCTGCCCGTGGCCCGGGACTCCGACGCACCCGGGTCGGACCTGCGGCTGCTGCGGCTGCTCGGCCTCGGCCTCAAGGACGAGTCCATCGCCCGCTACCTCGGCGTCAGCCTCCGGACGGTGCGGCGCAGGGTCGCCGCGCTCATGGAGGTCCACGGTGCCCAGACGCGGTTCCAGCTCGGCCTCGCGGCCGCCCGGGAGGGTCTCGTGGACCCTGTGGGTGGCGACGACCGGTAGCCTTTCGGGGTACCGGGCCCCTGTGCGTCCACGCCAGGGGCCTGTTGCCTGACCGGGTCCGTCACGACGGGCCGCTTGGACGAACCGAGGAAGGGTGTGGGTATGCCGGCGATCGTGCTGGTGGGTGCCCAGTGGGGCGACGAGGGCAAGGGCAAGGCCACCGACCTCATGGGCTCCGACGTCGACTACGTCGTGAAGTTCAACGGCGGCAACAACGCCGGGCACACGATCGTCATCGACAAGGACGGCAAGCGCGAGAAGTTCGCGCTGCACCTCCTGCCCTCGGGCATCCTGACGCCGACGTGCACCCCGGTGATCGGCAACGGCGTCGTCATCGACCTCGCCGTCCTGTTCCAGGAGATCGACGGCCTCGAGGCCCGCGGCGTCGACACCTCCAAGCTCGTCGTCAGCGCCAACGCCCACGTCATCGCGCCGTACAACCGGACCCTCGACAAGGTCACCGAGCGCTTCCTCGGCTCCCGCAAGATCGGCACGACCGGCCGCGGCATCGGCCCGACGTACGCCGACAAGATGGCGCGCAACGGC
The DNA here is from genome assembly GCF_042668795.1 of Pedococcus sp. NPDC057267. NCBI lineage: Bacteria > Bacillati > Actinomycetota > Actinomycetes > Micrococcales > Intrasporangiaceae > Pedococcus > Pedococcus sp. NPDC057267. Next base: position 1,550 of record NZ_JBHUYG010000037.1, read on the forward strand.
ATCCGCGTGCAGGACCTCTTCGACGAGAAGATCCTGCGCCAGAAGGTCGAGGCGGCCCTCGCGTTCAAGAACCAGGTCCTCGCCAAGATCTACAACCGGCGCGCGGTCGAGGTCGACGAGGTGATGGACGAGCTGCTCGGGTATGCCGAGCGGCTGCGGCCCATGGTCGCCGACACCTCCCTCGTGCTCGAGGAGGCGCTGGCCCGCGGCAGCAACGTCCTGCTCGAGGCGGGTCAGGCGACCCTGCTCGACGTCGACCACGGCACCTACCCGTTCGTGACGTCCTCCAACGCCACCGCCGGCGGCGCGTGCACCGGCTCCGGCATCCCGCCGACCCGCGTCTCGCGCGTCATCGCGATCCTCAAGGCCTACTCCACCCGCGTCGGCGAGGGCCCGTTCCCGACCGAGCTGTTCGACGACAAGGGCGAGTTCCTGCGCAAGACCGGCGCGGAGTACGGCACGACCACCGGCCGACCGCGTCGCTGCGGCTGGGTCGACACCGTGGTCGGCCGCTACGCCACCCGCATCAACGGCGTCACCGACTTCGTCGTCACCAAGCTCGACGTGCTCACCGGCCTGGACACCGTGCCCATCTGTGTGGCGTACGACGTCGACGGCGTCCGGCACGACCAGATGCCGGTCAACCAGACCGACTTCCACCACGCCAAGCCGATCTACGAGGAGCTGCCGGGCTGGTGGGAGGACATCTCCACCTGCCGCACCTTCGAGGAGCTGCCGGCGAACGCGCAGGCGTACGTGCTGCGGCTCGAGGAGCTCATCGGGGCCCGCGTCTCGGCCATCGGCGTCGGCCCCGGCCGCGACGAGATCATCAGCCGCCACCCGCTGCTGGATGCCTGAGGCCGTCGGGCGCTCCCTCTTCTACTCGACCTCGAGCACCGTCATCCGGTGCGCCGCGCGGGTCAGCGCGACGTACAGCACCCGGATGCCGCCCGGCGACTCCCGGGTGATCTCCGCCGGGTCGACGATGACCGTGGCGTCGTACTCCAGGCCCTTGGTCGACATGGGGTCGATGAGCACCACCCGCCCCCCGGCGGCACCGTCCACGCCGGCCAACTTCGCGGCATACCGGCTCGGGGTCACGACCGCGACGGAGCCCTCGACGTCCTCGAGCAGCGCCTCGACGGCGTCCCGGACGGCGACCGCGACGTCGGCGGCGGTGGTGCGGGCCTCGACCGGCTGCACGCCCGTCTCGCGCACCGCCGCCGGGATGTCCGCGTCGGGCACCTCGGCCCGGACCACGCGCGCCGCGTAGTCGAAGATCTCGCGGGCGTTGCGGTAGTTGGTGTCCATGTGGAAGAGGCGGCGCTCCTGGGAGCCGAACGCCTCCTCGCGCGCCCGGGCGGCCTCCTGGGCGTCCGGCCACGACGCCTGTGCGGCGTCGCCGACGACGGTCCACGACGAGTAGCGGCCGCGCCGCCCGAGCATGCGCCACTGCATCGGCGACAGGTCCTGCGCCTCGTCGACGAGGACGTGGGCGTACTCGCCCGGGCCCTCGACGCGCCCGTGCAGCAGCCGCTCGCGCGGGTCGGTGGGGGCGGTCCGCGAGGCCGCGCCGCGGGCGGAGCCGGGGGTCGCGCCGACCTCGGCCACGCCGAACTGCGACACGTCCTCGAGCTCCTCGATCTCGTAGAAGCCGCGCTCCTCCGAGGGCGCGTCCTGCACGGTGCCGAGCCGGGCTGCGAGGTCGTCGACGAGGGCCGCGTCGGCCACCGACCAGGTGCCGGTCTCGAGCGCCTCGCGCATCGACGCGGCGAACAGGTCGGCCTCCTCGGGCGTCAGCACGCCCTGGCCGTGGCGGCGCACCAGCTCGGGGTCGGCCAGCCACAGCAGCACCTCGCGCGGGTCGACCTGCGGCCACCAATGCTCGAGGAACGACTCCACCTCGAGGTGCCCGTCGAACCGGTCCAGGAACTCGGCGCGGTCGCCCTCGCGGACACTGGCCCAGGCCGCCTCGGCGAGCGCGGCCTCGACGGCCTTGGTCGCGAGGTTGCGCTGCCGGTCCCGCAGGACCCGGCTGCGGATGCGGTCGAGGACCGGGGTGTCGACGCGGACGGCGTGCCCGGCGACGAACGCCCGGAACGTCGTCGGTGCGTCGGGGACGCGGCCACCCGCCGCGCGCGCCAGCAGGCGACGGATGCGCAGCGACCCCTTGAGCGCGGCCACCTCCGGGGAGTCGAGCCGGGTGGCGGTGATGCCGTCGACGACGTCGCCGAGGGAGCGCAGGGTCACCGACTCCTCGCCGAGGGACGGGAGCACCCGCTCGATGTATGCCGTGTACGCGGACGAGGGCCCGACGACGAGGATGCCGCCGGACTCGAACCGGCGGCGGTCGGAGTACAGGAGGTAGGCCGCGCGGTGCAGCGCGACGACGGTCTTGCCGGTGCCGGGGCCGCCGGTGATCTCGGTGACGCCGCGGGCGCTGGCGCGGATGGCCTCGTCCTGGTGGCGCTGGATGGTCGCGACGATGTCGCGCATCTGCGCGCCGCGGCTGCGGGTCAGCGCCGCGAGGAGCGCGCCGTCGCCCACGACCACGAGGTCCTCGGGCGCCTCGGCGACCATGAGGTCGTCCTCGACGCCGACGACGTCGGGGCCCTTGCAGCGCAGGACGCGGCGGCGCAGGACGTCCATCGGCTCCACCGGGGTGGCGCGGTAGAAGGCGGCGGCAGCCGGGGCGCGCCAGTCGACGACGAGCGGCTCGTAGTCGTCGTCGCGGACGCCGAGGCGCCCGATGTATCGGACCTCGCGGTCGGGGGGAGCGCCCTCGCGCGACATCGCGTGGTCGAGGTCGAGCCTGCCGAAGACGAGACCCTCGTACTGGGTGTCGAGGGTGGAGCGGCGACGGGCCGCGTTGAACACCAGCGCGTCCCGCTCGAAGAGGCTGGTCAGCTCCTCGTCGCGCACGTCGCCGGTGCGGTCGGTGCGACCGCGGGCAAGTCCGTCGGCCTCGACGAGGCCGGCCCGGGCCTGGGCCTTGGCGAGCTCGGCGTACACGAGGTCCACGTGGGCCTGCTCGACGGCGATCTCACGGGCCACCGCCGCCGTGTCGGCGCGGGTGGTGTGGTCCGAATCGGTCACGAATGGTCTTCCTGTTGTCCCTCCTGCGAACGCACGAGTCTAGCCCGGCGCCGTGCGCACCCGTGCGCCGTCCACGGCATACGGACCGGGGCGCGTGGTGACCACCGGGCGGCCCGGCGCCGCTCCTCGGGAGCGGGCTCAGATGAGGCCGCGGCGGGCGGCCTGCACCCCGGCCTGGAACCGCGTGCCCGCACCGAGCCGGTCCATGAGCGCGCGGACCCGGCGCTCGACTGTGCGCTGGGAGATGCCGGTCTGCCGGGCGATCGTCGCGTCCGTGGCGCCAGCGGCCATCAGCGCGAGGATCGTGCGGTCGCGCCGGTCCCCGCCCTGGGCGGTGCGGTGCAGGGGTGAGCCGCTGTCCCAGAGCTGGTCCGCGAGGGCGATCAGCGCGAGCACCATGGGCCGGGCGCGCACCACGACGGAGCCGAAGCCGGAGGGGTCGAACTCGCTGAGGTCGACCACGGCGGTGTGGTCGTCCACGATGACGGCCGAGAACGGCACCGCGCTGTTGAACCGCGCCCGCTCGCCGCCGCGTTCCCGGGCCTCGAGCACCTCGAGCAGGTTGTCCACCTCCAGCACCGCGGTGTCGTAGACCGTCGTGTAGTCCAGCGTCGTCCCGCCCACGCCCCTGCTGGCCTCCTCGTGGGAGTGGATGGGACTGGCGAAGACGGCCCTGGTGCGGGGCGAGAGGGTGCGGAAGGTGCGGATGCGCTCGCGGCCCGACGCCACCGCCTCGGCCGTCGCGGCGGCGATCTCGTCGAGGGAGTCCAGCAGCCGGATGGCGCCGGCGTCCCGGCCCCGCGACGCGGCGCGGGCCTGGAAGTAGACCTGGGCGAGCTCGTGCGCGGCCGACCGGGCCTCGCGGGCCTGGCGCTCGTAGGCGAGTGCGAGGGCGGGCAGCGAGATGTCCGGGGGCAGGACCTCCACCTGCCCGCCGGGGTGCACCCGCAGCAGGCCACGGTCGGACAGCAGGCGCAGGGCCAGGTCGACGAGCGGGCCCTGCATGCCCTGGGCGAGCAGCAGCGAGCGGCTCGGCTCGGGGTGCTGCACGACGGAGAGGTAGACGCGCGTCACCGTCTGCTCCGCCTCGTCGCTGTCGAGGTCGAGGGCCGCCGCGAGATCGGCCGGTGACGGTCCCGTGCGGGGCGGGTCGTCCGGTGGCAGCGGGTCGGCTCCGGCCATGCGGCACATCGTCACCCGGCTGGCGTCTATCCGTCAATGACGCAAGTCCGCCAGCTTTGGGCTTTACCCGCAGGGCGCCGATGGTCCACTCTTGAGCCAGTCGACACTGTCGACCCACGTGCTCGGTTGCAGGTTCCCCCGCCAGGTGACCGCACGTCGGCTGCGCGGCGTCCCCGGGAGAATGTCCCCCCTGCCTCCCCGGGACGCCGCGCTCTTTCTCGTCCGGGGCCTTCTCCTCACGCCGGCGTCGCTGGCCGACCGCCCGGGGCGGGGGGCTCGGCCCTCTACGCTGAACCCCGTGAAGGTTCTCGTCCTCGGCTCCGGTGCCCGCGAGCACGCCATCGTCAAGGCGCTCGGCGCCGACCCGGCCGTCGACGCCGTCGTCGTCGCGCCCGGCAACCCCGGGATGGACGCGGTGGCGCTGTGCGAGCCGCTGCGCGGCGGGGTGAGCGACCCGGCCTCGGCCGTGGAGGTCGCGCGGCGCCACGCCGTCGACCTCGTGGTCGTCGGACCGGAGGCCCCGCTCGTCGCGGGCGTGGCGGACGTTCTGCGCGAGGCGGGCTTCGCCGTGTTCGGCCCCTCGGCCGCCGCGGCCCGGCTCGAGGGCAGCAAGGCGTTCGCCAAGGACGTCATGGCCGCGGCCGACGTGCCCACCGGGCTGGCGCGGGTGTGCACCACCGTCGACGAGGTCGCCGACGCCCTCGACGCCATGGGCGCGCCGCACGTGGTCAAGGACGACGGGCTGGCCGCCGGCAAGGGGGTCGTCGTCACGCAGGACCGGGAGCAGGCGGTCGAGCACGCGCGGGCCTGCCTCGCCAAGGAGGGTGGCCGGGTCGTCGTCGAGGAGTTCCTGTCCGGGCCCGAGGTGTCGCTGTTCTGCGTCAGCGACGGCCGCACCGTCCTGCCGCTGGCGCCCGCCCAGGACTTCAAGCGGGTCGGCGACGGCGACGAGGGCCCCAACACGGGCGGCATGGGCGCGTACTCGCCGCTGGACTGGGCGCCACCGAGCCTGGCCGACGAGGTCGTCACCCGGATCGCGCAGCCGACGATCGAGGAGATGGCCCGTCGTGGCACCCCGTTCGTGGGCGTCCTGTTCGTCGGCCTCGCGCTGACACCCCGGGGGCCGCGGGTGATCGAGTTCAACGCCCGGTTCGGCGACCCCGAGACCCAGGTCGTCCTGGCCCGGCTCACCACACCGCTCGGGGGTCTCCTGCACGCCGCCGCAACGGGGACGCTGGACGAGGTCGGCGCCCTGTCGTGGTCGAGCGAGCACGCCGTGACCGTCGTCGTCGCCGCGGCCGACTACCCTGCGACGCCGCGGACCGGGGACGCGATCGCCGGCATCGAGGACGTCGACGACGTGCCCACGGCATACGTCCTGCACGCGGGCACCGGGCGCGCGGACGACGGGACGCTCGTCTCGGCCGGCGGCCGGGTCCTGTCCGTCGTCGCGCTCGGCGACAGCCTCAGCCAGGCGCGGTCGCGCGTCTACGAGGCCGTCGAGCGGATCACGCTCGAGGGGTCGCACCACCGCACCGACATCGCGCTCGCGGCCGAGCGCAACGAGCTGCACGTCGGGTAGCGGCCCGCGGGTGCGTAGTGGCGGCTGCAGCCGCGTCGTGGCGGCTGCGCCGACCCAGGTGCCGCCCCGGGCTCACGGCTGGGAGAGCAGCACCGCGACCTCGGGGTAGTGCTCGGGCGGGCCGTAGCCGTGCTCGACCAGCCAGCGCATGTTCCCGAGGCACCGCAGCGACCACCACGCCCGGACGAGGTCCCGGTCGACATCGGTGCCGTAGCCGGCCAGCACGTCGTCGAGGTGCTCCGGGTGCCCGAGCGTGAGCGTGGCGAGGTCGTGGAGCGCGTCGCCCCGCGCGGCCTCCGACCAGTCGAGGATGCCGGTGACCTCGTCGCCGTCGACGAACACGTGGTCGACCTGCAGGTCGCCGTGGACGAAGACGGGGGTCCACGGCCGCAGCGCGGTCTCGGCGAGCCGGCGGTTGCGAAGCACCACGTCGGTCGGCAGGACCGCGTTCGCGATGAGCCAGTCGCACTCCCGGTCCAGCTCCGCCGCGAGGACCTCGGCGTCGCGTCCCGCCCACGGCGGCAGCGGCGCCTCGTGCAGTGCCCGGACGGCGGCACCGGCGGCGGCCCAGGCCGCGGGCGACGCGGGGGAGGGGTCCCCGAGGTGGCCGAGCGCCGCTCCCTCCAGCGCGGCGAGGGCGAGCACGGGCGGGTGGTGCCACAGGACCTCGGGGGTCGGCACGGGAGCCAGCGCCATCGCCTCGACCTCGACGTCCGTGCGGGTCTCGTCGGTGTCGACCTTGAGGAACACGTCCCCCACGCGCAGCGTCGCGCGCTCACTGTGGGCGACGACGACCTCGAGCTCCTCCACGCCCGGCATGATCGTCGCCCCGGGCCGCCCGCGTCTCCGGGTTTTCCGCACGTCCCCCCAGTAGGCCGGTGAACCGGCCGGGCCCGTGAACCGGCCGGGCCCGTGAGCCCGCCCGGCCCGTGAGCCCGCCGAGCCCCGTGAGCCCGCCGGGCCCGTCAGGCCGCCGGGCCGGCGGCCCTCCTCGCGAGGGCGAGCCCGGCGGCGCCGGCGACGACCGACCCGGCCATGATGACGGCGAACAGGCCGCCGCCGAGCTGGTCGGCCCGCCACGCGATGACGGCGCCGGAGGCCGCGAACGCCACGGCCTGGGTGACCGACGGCGCGAGGAACGACGCGGCCGAGTTGCGGCCCTGGTCGGCCTCGGTCGACAGCGTCAGGACGTGGTTGCTGATGGCCGGCGAGGTGATGCCGATCCCGATCCCGGCCACCGCCCACGCGGCGAGGCCGAGCCATGTCGTCACCACCTCGAGCGAGAGGGCCACGGGCCCGAGCAGCCCCAGCGTGAGCAGCCCGAACCCGACGCGCAGCCGCGTGGCCACGGACGTGCGCTCCTGGACGACCCGCAGACCCTGCACCTGGGAGCCCAGCGCCCAGAACAGGCCGGTGATCGTGAGGCTCACTCCGGCCGCTGCCGGGCCGTAGTGGTGCACCTCGGTGAGCATGAGCGGCAGGAGCCCGCCGGTGGTCCCGAACGCCGCCCCGAGGAGCCCCCTCGCGGCCGTGAGGGCGGGTATGCCGGGTGCCCCGGTCAGCGTCCCGGCCGGCAGGATCGCGCGCAGGGACGGCACGAGGGCGGCGACGCCGGCGAGGACGAGCAGCCCGCCCACGGGTCCCTCGAGGCCGCCCCGGGGGAGCAGCGAGCCCCCTGCTGTGAGGGTCGCGAGGCCGGTGGCCGCGAGGACCGCCCACCCCGCAGCGCGCGACCGGGCCGGAGCCCCAGGACCGTCGCTCGACGAGGCGACGGCCGAGGGGGTGTCGGCCGAGGGGGTGTCGGACGGCGGCGGTCCCGACCTCGCCTGCGCGCTCGTCATGGCCGGCCGGAGGAGCGCCGCCACCGGGCCGAGCAGTGCGACGCCGATGAGGAAGACGGCGCGCCAGCCGACGTGCTCGGCGATGAGCCCGGCGACCGACGGCCCCAGCAGCGAGGGCAGCACCCAGGCGGCAGCGAAGGTCGCGAAGACCTTGGGGCGCAGGGACGGCGGCAGCGCCCGCGCCACGAGGACGGTGAGTCCGACGTCGAACAGGCCCTCGGCGAGGCCGCCGAGCAGCCGCCCCCCGACGAAGGCGATCATCGTCGGCGCGAGTCCGCTGATCAGCTGGCCGGCCACGAAGGACGCCATGCCGGCGAGCAGCACGGGCCGGGGGCCGCGCCGGTCGCTCCACAGGCCGGCCACCGTGGTGGCGACGACGAAGGTGACGAGCGGCGCGGCGCTCGCGGCCCCGAAGAGCCACAACCCGTCGAGGTCCCTGGCCACGGTGGGGAGCACGGTGGAGACCGCGCGGTTCTCGAACGCCCCGAGGGTGACCAGCGCGACCGCTCCCGTGGCGAACGGGAGGTGCTCGCGGGCGAGCAGTGAGGGACGGGTCTCGGGGGGTGCGGTGGCCATGCGTGCCAGTCTGGAAGTTGAAGTCCACTTGAAGTCAAGCCGACCGCCGTCGCTCTGGCAGGCTGGTCCAACCGGACCGGGCCCCCACCGCGTCTTCCGCACTCCTGACCCGGCTCTACGGCTCGGACGCGGTCGGCCGCGGCGACGGGGGCGCGCGAGGCACGGGCACCCCGGGCGCGTCCGCCACCGGGACCGCGCCGCGCCGACCCGCGACGGGCTGGGAGGATGTTCTACATGACGTCCTCCCGGCTCGACTCGCCGCCGGCGCTGCCCGGCTACGCCCACGTCTACTCCGGCAAGGTGCGCGACCTGTACGCCCCGCTGGACCCCGCCACCGGCCAGGCACGCGACGACCAGCTGCTGCTGGTCGCCAGCGACCGGCTCTCGGCGTTCGACTTCATCCTCGAGACGCCGGTGCCCGACAAGGGCGCCGTGCTCACGCAGCTGTCGCTGTGGTGGTTCGAGCAGCTCGAGGACCTCGTGCCGAACCACGTCGTCTCGACGGACGTCCCCGCCGAGGTCGTGGGGCGGGCGGTCCTCGTGCGCCGGCTCGAGATGCTGCCGGTCGAGTGCGTGGCGCGCGCCTACCTGACCGGTGGCGGCCTGCGCGAGTACCAGGCGGACGGCCACGTGAGCGGCATCCGGCTGCCCGAGGGCCTCGTGGACGGCTCGCGGCTGCCCGAGCCGGTGTTCACCCCGTCGACGAAGGCGCCGGAGGGCCAGCACGACGAGCCGATGCCGTATGCCGATGTCGAGGCCGCCGTGGGTAAGGACCTCGCTGCGCGGGCGCGCGACCTGACCACGCGGATCCTGGCCCGGGGCAACGAGATCGCCGCGGAGCGCGGCATCCTCATCGCCGACACCAAGGTCGAGTTCGGGCTCGACGGCGGCGAGCTGGTCCTCGCCGACGAGGTGCTCACCCCGGACTCGTCGCGGTTCTGGCCGGCCGACCAGTGGGAGCCGGGCCACCCGCAGCCGTCGTTCGACAAGGAGTTCGTCCGCGAGTGGCTGATGTCTCCGGCCAGCGGCTGGGACAAGGCGTCCGGTGAGGCGCCGCCGCCGCTGCCCCAGGACGTGCTCGAGCGCACGCGTGCCAAGTACGTCGAGGCCTACGAGCGGCTGACCGGACGCACCTTCACCGCCGGCTGACCCCAACCTGGGCCGCCCCGACGGCTCACCCTCCCGTCCCTCTGGCACGAACCTCTGCTAGCAGGGCTTGGTGCACCCAGCGCAGGGTGCACCCTGCGCTGAGCTCACAAACCTGTGCTGAGACGACGAACCTCTGCTAGCAGAGGTTCGTGCGGGTATGCCGGGTGCTGATCCCCGCTCTCCACCCCCGGGTCGCGCCGGTGCCAGCCGTGCGCGGACCCCCGGCGTCGCCCACCGGGCGGACCGCGCGGCATACCTGCTCCGCGGCGCCGATAGACTGGCTCCTGGCATCCTCCCCTCGTCCCAGGAGACACCCGAATGGGCCACGTCGTCATCGACGTCATGTTGAAGCCAGAGATCCTCGACCCCCAGGGCCAGGCCGTCGGCGGGGCGCTGCCCCGGCTCGGCTTCGACCAGTTCACCGACGTGCGGCAGGGCAAGCGCTTCGTGCTCACCGTCGACGGTGACGTGACGGACGAGCACCTCGCCGCCGCGCGGCAGGCAGCCGAGAAGCTGCTGTCCAACCCGGTGATCGAGGACGTCGTCTCGGTCCGTGAGCTGCGCGCCGACGAGGACCCCCACCAGTGAAGGTCGGGGTCGTCACGTTCCCGGGGTCGCTCGACGACCGTGACGCCGCCCGCGCGGTGCGCGCCGTCGGCGGCGAGCCGGTCAGCCTCTGGCACGGCGACGCCGACCTGAGAGGCGTCGACGCCGTCATCCTCCCCGGTGGGTTCTCCTACGGCGACTACCTGCGCTGCGGCGCCATCGCGCGCTTCGCCCCGGTCATGGACCAGCTGGTGCCGGCGGCACAGGGGGGCCTGCCGGTGCTCGGCATCTGCAACGGCTTCCAGGTGCTCACGGAGTCGCACCTGCTGCCCGGCGCGCTGATCCGCAACGACCACCGCAAGTTCAACTGCGTGGACACGACGCTGCGGGTCGAGAACGCCCAGACCTCCTGGACCTCCGACTTCGAGCCGGGCCAGGAGATCACCATCGTCCTCAAGAACGGCGAGGGCGGGTACGTCGCCGACGAGCGCACCCTCGACGAGCTGGAGGGCGAGGGCCGCGTCGTGTTCCGGTACGTCGTGCCCGAGGGTGGCCGCAACCCCAACGGCTCCTACCGCGACATCGCCGGCATCACCAACGAGCGCGGCAACGTCGTCGGCCTCATGCCCCACCCGGAGCACTGCGTCGAGGAGGGCTTCGGCCCGAGCCTCGACGGCCTGCCCTTCTTCACCTCGATCCTCAAGCAGGTTGTGAACTCGTGAGCACCACCACCGGCCGCCCCACCGACCGTCCGGCCGTCGACACCGTCGAGCACGCGGCCCAGACCCCTCAGGTCGAGCAGCCGTGGGCCGAGCTCGGCCTCAAGCCCGACGAGTACGCCAACATCCGCGAGATCGTCGGCCGCCGCCCCACCAGCGCCGAGCTCGCGATGTACTCGGTCATGTGGTCCGAGCACTGCTCGTACAAGTCCTCCAAGGTGCACTTCTCGCTCTGGGGCGAGAACACCACGGACGAGATGCGCGAGAAGCTGCTCGTGGGCATCGGTGAGAACGCCGGCGTCGTCGACATCGGCGATGGCTGGGCGGTGACCTTCAAGGTCGAGTCGCACAACCACCCGTCCTACGTCGAGCCCTACCAGGGCGCCGCGACCGGCGTCGGCGGCATCATCCGCGACATCATGTCGATGGGCGCGCGCCCGATCGCGGTCATGGACCCGCTCCGCTTCGGCAACCTGCACCACCCCGACACCCAGCGCGTGCTGCCCGGCGTCGTCGCCGGGGTCGGCGGCTACGGCAACTGCATCGGCCTGCCCAACATCGGCGGCGAGGTCGTCTTCGACGACTGCTACCAGGGCAACCCGCTCGTCAACGCCCTGTGCGTCGGCGCCATGCGGGTGGAGGACATCCACCTCGCCAAGGCCTCCGGCGTGGGCAACAAGGTCGTCCTGTTCGGCGCCAAGACCGGCGGCGACGGCATCGGCGGCGTCTCGGTGCTCGCGTCGGAGACCTTCGACGAGGGCGGCCCGACCAAGCGCCCCGCCGTGCAGGTCGGTGACCCGTTCGCCGAGAAGGTGCTCATCGAGTGCTGCCTCGACCTCTACAAGGCCGGGGTCGTCGACGGCATCCAGGACCTCGGCGGCGCCGGGCTCTCCTGTGCCACGAGCGAGCTCGCGTCCAACGGCGACGGCGGCATGCAGGTCGAGCTCGACCTCGTCCCGCTGCGCGACGCCAGCCTCCGGCCCGAGGAGATCCTCATGTCGGAGAGCCAGGAGCGGATGATGGCCGTTGTCGAGCCGGGCGCCAAGCTCGACGAGTTCATGGCGATCTGCGAGCGCTGGGACGTCGAGGCCACCGTCATCGGCGAGGTCACCGACGGCGACCACCTCGTCATCACCTGGCACGGCGAGGTCGTCGTCGACGTCCCGCCGCGCTCGGTCGCCCACGAGGGCCCGACGTACCTCCGCCCCCTGGAGCGCCCGGCATACCTCGACGCCTTGCAGGAGAACGGCGCCGGCTCGCTGCCGAAGCCGGCCACGGGTGAGGCCGTCGCCGCGGACCTGCTCACCCTGCTCGCGTCGCCGAACCTGTGCGACAAGTCCTGGGTCACCGACCAGTACGACCGCTACGTCCTCGGCAACACCGCGCTCGCGATGCCCGACGACGCCGGTGTCGTCCGCGTCGACGAGGAGACGGGCCGCGGCGTCGCCGTGTCCACCGACTGCAACGGCCGGTTCGCCAAGCTCGACCCGTATGCCGGGGCGCAGCTGGCGCTCGCGGAGTCATACCGCAACGTGGCGACGGCGGGGGCGACCCCGCTGGCCGTCACCGACTGCCTCAACTTCGGGTCGCCGGAGGACCCGGGCGTGATGTGGCAGTTCCGCGAGGCGGTGAAGGGCATCGCCGAGGGCTGCAAGGCGCTCGGCATCCCGGTCACAGGCGGCAACGTCAGCTTCTACAACCAGACCGGTGACGTCGCGATCCACCCGACCCCCGTCATCGGCGTCCTCGGTGTCATGGACGACGTGGCGCGCCGCACCCCGAGCGGGTGGAAGACACCGGGCCAGGTCATCTACCTGCTCGGCACCACCCGTGACGAGCTCGACGGCGGCGAGTGGGCGCACGTCGTCCACGGCCACCTCGGCGGCCACCCGCCCGTGGTCGACCTCGCGGCGGAGCAGCTGCTCGGCGAGATCCTCGTCAACGCCAGCCGCGACGGGCTCGTCGACGCCGCGCACGACCTCTCCGACGGTGGCCTCGCCATCGCGCTGGCGGAGGCCACCCTGCGCCACGGCGTCGGCGCGCGCATCTGGCTCGAGGAGGTCTGCGAGCGCGACGGGATCGACGCGTTCACGGCCCTCTTCAGCGAGTCGACGGCCCGGGCCGTCGTCGCGGTGCCGCGCTCGGAGGAGGTGCGGTTCACCGACATGTGCACCGCGCGCGGCCAGGTGCACGCCCGGATCGGCGTCGTCGACGACCAGACCGATGGGCTGGACGTTCAAGGACAGTTCAGCCTTTCGTACGAAGCGCTCCGGGATGCGCACACCGGCACCCTCCCCGCTGTCTTCGGTCGCTAACATCCCTCCATCGGGTGGATGTCCCGTGGCGGGGTGATTGTCGCCTCGACGCGCAGGCGTCCGGAGGGAGCGGCGTGAGCACGGCCCAGGACCTGGCGCGGCGCCAGGCGATCGCGGCGTACGACGTCGTCGGGCGCCCGCCCGAGGACGACCTGCAGGGGCTCGTCGAGCTCGCAGCGGCCGTGTGCGACGTGTCCGCCGCCGCCATCAACATCATCGACGACCGCCACCAGCACCAGGTGGCCGCCGTGGGCATGGAGGCCTCGGTCTGCTCGCGCCAGGACTCCATGTGCGCGCAGGTGTTCCAGGGCGGTCAGCGGGTTGTCGTGCCCGACGCGCGCGTGGACGACCGCTTCGCCCGGAACCCCTTCGTCACCGGGCTCATCGGCAAGGTCCGGTTCTACGCCTCGAGCCCGCTCGTCACGCCCAGCGGCATCCCCATCGGCACCCTCTGCGTCTTCGACGACGACGCACGTGACCTGTCGGAGCCGGCCGCGCGCTCCCTGGAGCTGCTCGCCGCCCAGGTCGTCGACGTCCTCGAGCTGCGCCGCACCCACCGCGAGCTCACCCGGTCCAACGAGCAGCTGGCCCGGTTCGCCGGCCAGGTCAGCCACGACCTCGGCAACCCCCTGGCGGCCCTGCGCGGGTTCCTCGAGCTGGCCTCCAGCAGCCCCGAGCTCGCCGACGCGCCGTTCGCGACCATGGCGCTGTCGCGGGCCGAGCTCGCCGCAGACCGGATGAACGCCCTCGTCGTCGACCTGCTCGAGTACGCCCGCGTGGGTGGCAAGGCGCGTCGCACCGCCGTGGACCTCGGCGCTGTCGTGGCGGCGGTCGTGGAGGACCTCGACGCGCAGCTCGCGGAGAGCGGTGCCACGGTGCACGTGGGGGAGCTGCCCGAGGTCACCGGCGACGAGACCCTGCTCCGCGCCCTCCTGCAGAACCTGCTCGCCAACGCCGTGAAGTTCACCGCCGCGTCGGGCGTCGCGCCCGTCGTCTCGGTGGCGTGCGACGAGATCAGCGACGGCTGGCGGGTCGCGGTCGACGACAACGGCCCCGGCGTCGAGCCGCAGGACCGTGAGCGCGTCTTCGGGCTCATGGAGCGGGCCTCGAGCACGGTCGACGGCGTGGGCATCGGGCTCAGCACCTGCCGCCGGATCGTCGAGGCGCACGGCGGCCTCATGGGCATCGACGAGTCGGGCTCCGGTGGCGCGAGCGTCTGGTTCACCCTGCCCGGCTGACCCCGGACGCCGAGCGGCCCGGTCACGCGTCCCCCCCGCGTGACCGGGCCGTTCGTCCCCAGTGGTGTCCCCACCGGAAACACTAGGACGCGGCCCGCGGGTGGTCGATGGGTAGAACTACCCATCGTGCGGCCCAGGCCGCCGGCCCGAGGTCCCGAGGGCGCGACCGGTGCCGGTCGTGGTGCCACCCCGTGCGACGATGCCGGTATGCCGCCGCGTCGCCGAGTCCCCGTGCCTGCCGGCCGGGAGGCCGTCGGGGTCTGGCGCTCGGAGGGCACCTCCACGGCCCGCGCCGACCTCGCGACGGCGGTCCGCTACACGCTCGAGGAGCTCGCCTCGGTCGCTCCCGGTCGCAGCGTCGAGGTTCGCGTGCCGCCGTTCGGGGCGGTGCAGTGCGTCGAGGGCACGACCCACACCCGCGGCACCCCGCCGAACGTCGTCGAGACCGACGCACAGACCTGGCTGGAGGTCGCCACGGGAACTCTCGCCTGGGACGCGGCGTGGGAGTCGGGGCGCCTGCGGGTCAGCGGCCACCGGGCCGACCTCGGCCCGCTCATGCCGCTGGCCTGACGGCTCCGCCCGCAGGGGTTGCGGTCGGGGGCGCCCGCCTCAGGGCTCGATCGCCCGTGGGAGCCGGCGCCGCGGGGCCGGCTCGCTCACTCCCCGGGGTAGGACACCCCCACCTGGCGGCGCACCTCGTCGAGCGTGGACATGATCGCCACGGTCTCGTCCAGGGGCAACAGCGGCGACTCGAGCTCGCCCGCGCCGGTGCGCCGGGCCACCTCGACGGCCTCGTGGTGCAGGCCGACCTGCCGCTCGGGAGAGGTGTACTCGTCGAGGACCTCGTGGTCGGGCGAGGTGAGTCGCACGACCGCGCCGGGCGTGTAGAAGTCGCCGGTGATGTCGATGCGGGCGCGGGTCCCGCAGATGCTGGCGGTGGTCCCTGTCTTGGTGAGCATCGTCGCGAGGACGGAGGCGACGGCGCCGCTCGAGCTCTCGAGGACCACGCCCTCCTGGCCGTCGACGCCGGTGTCGGTCACGGTGCCGTGCGCCGTGACCGACCGGAACTCGCCCCTCGCGCCGAGGGCGAACGACGCGAACGACACCGGGTAGATGCCGAGGTCGAGCAGGGCGCCGCCGGCGAGGGCCGGGTCGGAGAGCCGCTGCGGGCCGTCGGGGAACAGCTTCTGGCCGTGGTCGGCGAAGACGGTGTGCACCTCACCGAGCAGGCCGTCCTCGAGGCACCGGCGGACGACGTCGACGTGCGGCAGGAACCGCGTCCACATCGCCTCCATCGCGAACAGCCGTGCGGCGCGGGCGGCGTCGACGACCTCACGGGCCTCGGCGGCGTTGCGGGTGAAGGCCTTCTCGACCAGGACGGGCCTGCCGGCCCCCAGCGCGAGCAGCGCGTGGTCACGGTGCTCGGAGTGCGGGGACGCGACGTAGACCGCGTCGACGTCGGGGTCGGCCACGAGCTCCTCGTAGGAGCCGTGGGCGGTCGCGACTCCGAACTCACCGGCGAACTCCTGAGCCCGCGCGATGCTGCGCGACCCGACGGCGACGACCCGCTGGCCGGAGCGGGTGTGGACCGCCTCGGTGAAGGCTCGGGCGATGCCGCCCGGGGCGAGGACACCCCACCTCAGGACGGGGGCGTCGTGGGGGTCGGGGGTGCGGGGCGGCGGCAGGGTGAGGTCGGGCACGGGTCCATCCTGCCGGGCGCAGGCCGGTCAGCGCACGCGCCACCGGTCGAGGACCGGCGGCGGGGGCGTCGGCTCGGCGTCCGCGTCGGTGAAGGGCCGGGCGGAACCGAGCGACCCCAGGAGCTCGCGGCCCGTCACGAGGGTCGCCGAGAAGGCTGTCATGTTGACCCGCCGGGGCAGCTGGTCCATCGGCAGGCGGCGCGAGCCCGCCACCAGCACGGTGTTGCCGAAGCGGCGGCCCTTGCGCACCTCCGACGTGGCGATCGCGGCTGTGTGCGGCAGGACGGCGTGGACCGTGGCGTGCAGCCGGGCCAGGTGCCGCCGCGCCGGCTCGTCGGTCGTGTTCATGGCGAGCACGCCCGCGGGCTTCAGCACCCGTCGGACCTCGGTGAACCACTCCGTGCTCACGAGGTCGGCGGGCACGCGGCCCCCGGCATACGCGTCGACGACGACCACGTCGGCACTGGCGTCCGCGAGCGCGGCGAGCCCGCTGCGCCCGTCGACCGGGCGCACCCGGATGCGGTGGCCGCGGGGGAGCGGCAGGGCGGCGCGCACCTGCTCGGTGAGCGCGGCGTCGGGCTCGAGGACGATCTGCGGCGAGCCCGGGCGGGTGTGCGCGACGTACCGCGGCAGGGTCAGCCCGGCGCCACCCACGTGGGTGACGGCGAGCGGCCCCTCGGGCAGCGAGTCGACGACGGCGGCCAGGAACTGGACGTACTCGAAGACGAGCAACCTGGGGTTGTCGAGTTGCACGTAGGACTGAGGGTGCCCGTCGAGCATGACGACGGTGCCCCCGGTGCCGTCGTCGACCAGCTCGAGGTCGCCCGGCACCGTCAGGGCCGCACGAGCGACTTCACCGCGCGACGCTCGTCCATCGCGGCATACGCCTCGGCGACGTCGGACAGCGGCACCGTGAGGTCGAAGACCAGCCCCGGGTTGATCGCACCGGACAGGACGTCGTCCCGCAGCTGCGGCAGGTACTGCCGGACGGGGGCGACGCCACCGGCGATGCCGACGTTGCGGCTGAACAGGTCGCGCACCGGGTACTCGATCCCGTGGGGCACGCCGACGTAGCCCACCGTGGCCCCCGGCCGGGCGACGGCGATCGCGGTCTGCATCGACTCGTCGGTGCCCACGCACTCGAGCACCGCGTCGGCGCCGACGCCGTCGGTCAGCTCGTGCACGGCGGCGACGGCCTCCTCGCCGCGGACCTCCACGACGTCGGTCGCCCCGAACTCGCGGGCGATGGCCTGGCGGGAGGCGTGCCGCGACATCGCGATGACGCGCTCGGCCCCCAGCCGCGCGGCGGACAGCACCCCGCTGAGGCCGACCGCGCCGTCGCCGACCACGACGACGGTGTCTCCCTCCTGCACGCGGGCGGCGACCGCCGCGTGCCAGCCGGTGCCCATGACGTCGCTCAGCGCGAGCAGGCTCGGGACGAGCTCGTCGTCCGGCACCTCGCGGGTGGCCACCAGGGTCCCGTCGGCGAGCGGCACCCGGACGTACTCGCCCTGGCCGCCGTCGACCATGACGCCGTCACGGTCCGGGCCGCCCCAGAAGCCGCCCTGCACGCACGACGTCTGGATGCCGACACGGCAGTGGGGGCAGGTGCCGTCGGAGTACTTGAACGGGGCGATGACGAAGTCGCCGGGGCGCAGGCTGCGCACCTCGGCGCCGACCTCCTCGACGACGCCGACGAACTCGTGGCCGATCCGCGTCGGCTCGGCGACCTCGTTGATGCCGCGGTACGGCCACAGGTCGCTGCCGCAGACGCAGGCCGCGGTGACGCGGACGAGGGCGTCGGTCGGTGCGACGATCGTGGGGTCCGGGACGTCCTCGAGGCGGATGTCGCGGGGGGCGCTGAGAATCGTTGCCTTCACGGCGCAAGCCTGCCACGCGCGCCCGCGGCCGGCTCGAGGTGGTCCCCCGCTCGGGTGCGAGCGCGGCAGGGATGCCGCCGCGGGCGACCGGCGCGACGACGCGGCATACGCTCGGCGCATGCGCTTCGGCATCACGATCCTACCCGAGCACCGGTGGACCGACGCCGCACGGCTGTGGCGCGGCGCCGAGGAGCTCGGCTTCGACCACGCCTGGACCTACGACCACCTGGTGTGGGCGGGGCTGCCGGACTCGCCGTGGTTCGGGGCGCTGCCGACGCTGACCGCGGCGGCCACCGTGACGTCCACGATCCGGCTCGGCACGTTCGTGAGCTCGCCGAACTACCGCCACCCGTACGTCTTCCTGCGCGACCTCCTCGCCCTCGACGACATCTCGGGCGGCCGCCTGCTCTGCGGCCTGGGCACCGGCGGCGACCTCGACGCGCGGATCCTCGGCGAGGACCTGTCGCTCAAGGAGCGCGTGGACCGGTTCCACGAGTTCGTCGAGGCGCTCGACCGGCTGGCGACGCAGGACCACGTCGACCTCGACGGCCGGTTCCACCGGACCGTCGACGCCCGCACGCCGCCGGGGTCGGCCCAGCGGCCCCGGTTCCCGTTCGTGGTCGCGGCGAACGGCCCGCGCGTGCTGCGGCTCGCCGCCCGCCTCGGCCAGGGCTGGGTCACCTACGGCGCCGGCGGCGACACCCTCGAGGAGTGGTGGTCAGGGGTCGCGGGCCTCACCCAGGGGCTCGACGAGGCCGAGGCGCAGGCCGGGCGCGAACGCCCGCTCGACCGGTACCTGTCGCTCGACGGCTCACCGCGGTTCTCGCTCGAGAGCGTGGACCTCTTCGAGGACATGGTCGGCCGGGCGGCGCAGCTCGGCTTCACCGACGTCGTCACCCACTGGCCGCGCCCCGAGGGCGTGTATGCCGGGAGCGAGGCCGTGCTCGAGCAGGCCGCCGCCCAGATGCCGACCCTGCGCTGAGCAGGACCGGTCACCCGGACGGTCGTGGCCGGCGGGTCGCCGGTCAGCTGAACGAGAACAGCGCCAGCGGTGCCGACGTGGGCTCCGGCGAGCCGCCTGCCGGCTCGAGGGTGATCCCGGCACCGGTCGCCGTGGTCGCGTCGCCCTCGAGCATGACCGTCACCGTCGGCGCACTCCCGTGCGGCATGACCAGCGCGCTCTGCATGCCCTTGCCCGGCTGGTCGAACCAGATCTGGAAGTCCTTGCCGGCGGGCGCCGAGGGCATGTTGTCCGCGATGAGCACGGCCTTGCCGAGCGACGGGCTGCGCACGATCGTGGCGCGTGCGCCGTCGATCACCTTGACGAAGCGCTGGGCGTCCTTGGCCTCGAGCACCCGCTCGGTAGCCGTGACAGGGCCGCCACCGCCGGGGCCCGAGTCGGACCAGGGGCTCCACACCAGGCCGCCGATCACCAGCGCGGCAGCCGCGGCGACACCGGCGAGCCAGGTCATCGCGCGCCGCCTCCGCAGCGGCACCACGACCCCACCGGACGAGCCCTCCGTGCTGGTGGCGGTGGTCGGGGGAGCCGTCACCGGGAACGGGACCGGGACGAGGTGCGTCGGCTCCGTGGCCAGGGGCGACGCCGGGCCAGCGGGCGTCGCGTCCTGGGCCGCCGGGACGGCCGGCGCAGCCCCGGGGAGAGGAGCCGCGGACGGTGCGTCGACCGGGGCGGACGCGGGCTCGGGGGCGGGCGCCGAGTGCGGGTCCGCACCCAGCGGCGGGAGCGGGCGCACGGTGGCGATCCGGGCGAGGACGGCGTCGCGCATGCCGGACGGGGGAGCGGTCGCGGCGAGCACGCCCAGCTGGGCGGCCGCCTCGCGCAGCGAGGAGACCTCGGCCCGGCACTCCGGGCACTCGGCCAGGTGGGCCTCGAACGCAGCGCGCTCGGAGTCGTCGACCGCCTCGACGGCGTAGGCGCCCACGAGGCCGTGGATGTCGGCGCTCATGACTGCACCCCCAACGTGTCTCTCAGCCGGATCAGCCCATCGCGGATCCGGGTCTTTGCGGTACCCAGGGGGATGTCCAGGAGAGCGGCCACCTCGGTGTGCGTGTAACCACCGAAGTAGGCCAGCTCGAGCGCTCCCCGCTGGGTCTCGGTGAGCGTCTCCATGGCGTTGCGGACGCGCTGGGCGTCGAGGCTGCGCTCGACGGTCTCGGCGGTCTGGTCGAACTCGCGGTCCTGGTTGCGGGCGCCGTAGACGCCCTCGCGGTCGGTGGCGGCCTGGGCGGAACGCACCCGGTCGACCGCCTTGCGGTGGGCGATGGTGAGCATCCAGCTGATGGCCGAGCCCTGCGCGGGGTCGAACCGGGCGCTGGTCCGCCAGATGTCCAGGAGGGCCTCCTGGGCCACCTCCTCGGACTGGGCGGGGTCGCGCACGACCCGCAGGACCAGGCCGTAGATGCGGGACGACACGAGGTCGTACAGCCGGCTGAACGCGCCCTCGTCACCCAGCGCGCACGCCTTGAGCAGCGCCGCCAGGTCCGGTGGGGCGGCAGCACTTCCCCAGGTCGCTCCGGGACCTGGGGAAGTCGCTGCCATGGGAACCATCATGGCCGAAGTTGCTTACTTCGGAAGAAGAACGCCGTCGATGATGTAGACGGTGGCGTTGGCGGTCTGCACGTTGCCGCACACGATGTTAGCCTCGCCGACCTTGAAGGACTGGCCCGAGCCGGTGACGGTGATCGTCGTGCCGGCCAGCGTCTTGTGGTCGCCGGGGAGCTGGTCCGGGGTGAGCTTGCCCGGGACGACGTGGTTGGTGAGGACCTTGGTGAGCAGGCCCTTCGGGTCCTTCATCGCCGCGTCCATCGTGGCCTTCGGCACGGCCTTGAAGGCGTCGTTGGTCGGGGCGAAGACGGTGATGTCCTTGGCGCTGTTGAGGGTGTCGACCAGGCCGGCCTCCTTGACCGCGCCGACGAGCTGGCTCAGCACCGGGTTGTTGCTGGCGGCCGTGGCGACGGGGTCGGTGGCCATCCCGGCGAACGAGCCCTTGCCGTCCTTCGGGACCGCGCTGCAGGCGGCGCCGAACGGCTGGCCCATCATGTCGGAGGACGACGAGGAGGACGACGACGAGCTGGACGAGCTCGGCATGCTCGAGGACGAGCTGCTCGAGGTGCCGGCGCTCGCGCTGCCGTTCGAGCTGCCACACGCCGCGAGGCCGAGCGGCAGGGCGAGGGCAAGGGCAGCGATGGTGCTGCGACGTGCAGTGCTCATGGTGTGACGCTCCTTGGTAGAGGTTCGAGTTACACCAGCGATTCGGTGCTGCTCGTGAGTCGGATTGGGTTGCGGCAGAAAAGAATTCGCGTATGCCGCGAATGTCCAGCGGCCACCGCTCCTGCACCCGCGCCCGGGCACGCGTCGGCCGCGCACCCTCCCCCTACGGTGGGTGCGCGGCCTCGTCGTCAGGAGACGATGACGACGATCGAGTGGTACCCGGAGGCACCACCGGGGAACGGGTCGGTCCGTCTGTCCGTCTGGACCTCGCCCTTCCCGTTCGTGGCCCGGACCGTCACGTCGTGGCGCCCGCTCGTGGCGTCCCAGACCCAGCTCCACTGCCGCCAGTACGTCGTGCCGCCGTCGGGCCCGAGGGTCGCCTCGTGCCAGGGCCCGTCGTCGATGCGGACCTCGACCTTGCTGATGCCGCCGCCGGCCTGCGCCCAGGCCACGCCCCCGACGGGGATCTTCCCGGGCTTGTAGGTCCCGAGCCCCATGGGCGTGTCGATCCGCGACTGGGTCTTCACCGGGGCATCGGTCACCCAGTCCCGCTCGGTCCAGTAGGCCTTGTCCCTGGCGTACGTCGTCGCGGTCAGCTTGCTCAGCCACTTGGTCGCGCCGACGAAACCGTAGAGGCCGGGGGTGACGAGCCGGGCGGGAAAGCCGTGGCGCGCCGGCAGCGGCTGCCCGTCCATGGCGATGGCGATGAGGGCGTCGCGGTCGTCGGTGAGCGCCTCCACCGGGGTGGAGATCGTCATGCCGTCGACGGACTCGCTGAAGATCTGGTCGACGCCCGACTGGATCCCGGCCCGCTCGAGCACGTCCCGCACCCGCACGCCGAGCCAGCGCGTCGAGGAGATGTACGGCCCTCCGACGTCGTTGCTGACGCAGTTCAGGGTGATGTCCTTCTCGATCACCTCCAGGGTCAGCAGGTCCTTGAACGACATCGAGAACGGCCGGTCGACCATGCCGTCGACCTCCAGCTTCCAGGTGTCGACGTCGACGCGGGGGATGACCAGTGCCGTGTCGACCCGGTAGAAGTCCGCCGTCGGGGTCCGGAACGGGCTGACCCCCTTGACTATGCCCTCGATCCCGGTGGGCAGCGGCGGGAGCGTTCGGGCCGGGGTCGGGAGGGTCACGTCGGCGGGGGTCGAGGCGCCGCCGCCGAGCTTCTGGCTCAGGGCGCCGACGGCCACGGCGCCGACGGTGACCCCTGCCGCCCCGAGCAGGAAGCTGCGGCGGGCGGGGGCGCCGGGCGTGCCCGGTGCGTACGACGTGTGGTCCAGCGGCGACTCCGGTGCCTGGCCGCGCGAGGTGGCCCAGCCCCGGTCCGGCACCGTCGCGGCAGCACGCTCGGGCCGCTGGCCGGCCCCGAGGGCGGCGAGCTGGGCCGAGTCCTCGACGCGCCCGGCGAGCAGCCGCAGGCCGGACAGGACCGCCACGCCCACCGTGCCCGCGGCGACGGCCGGGACGATGTCCTGCGGCAAGGAGGCGGGCCGGAGCAGCGCCGCGATCCCGGCCAGGGCGGCGAGGGCGACGAGCAGGGCGTTGGCGAGGGGGTGGCGGTTGCGCGCCAGCAGCCCGATGCCTGCGGAGGCGAGGGCGGTCACCACGGCGACGGTGGTGAGCAGCACGGGCTTGTCGTTGGTGCCCAGGGTCTGCACCGCCCACTCCTTGACGGGGGTGGGCGTGGCGTCCACCACCGTGGACCCGATGGCCAGCACCGGCGAGGCCGCCGGGTTCACGAACGCCGCCACGAGGTGGCCCACGGCCATGCCGGCGGCAGCGGCGAGCAGGCCGCTGACGGCATACCTCAGGCGGGTGGTCCTCGTGGAGGTGCTCATGACCTCCATTCGTACTCGCCGCGGGTTGCGGATGGGTCACGCCCGCATCGGTGGGCTCCGCGGACGGCAGGTACCGTGGAGGGGTGAGCCGCACCCGTCGCTACCCCAACTTCGTCGCGTTCATCGCCACCGGCGTCATCGTGGGCTTCGTCGTCGGGTCCGCGTTCGCCTACCTCAACCCCGAGAACACGACGCAGTACGGGCAGTCCTACAGCTCGGGCAGCGCCGTGATGTTCCTCGGGCTGGTGGGGGCCTTCGTCTTCGGCCTGCTCGCCGCCGTCGTCGCAGTGCTGCTCGACCGGCGCGACTGACCGGCCGTCCGGCGCAGGTGCGGCCGGGGCCTGTGGGAGGATGGGGCTCGTGGCACGCGGCGACGGACAGCTCTCCCACGACATCCTCCCCGGCGAGAAGGGCCCGCAGGACGCCTGCGGGGTCTTCGGTGTGTGGGCCCCCGGTGAGGAGGTCGCCAAGCTCGCCTACTACGGCCTCTACGCCCTGCAGCACCGCGGGCAGGAGTCGGCCGGCATCGCGACCTCCGACGGCCGCTCGATCCTCGTCTACAAGGACATGGGCCTCGTCTCCCAGGTCTTCGACGAGCGGTCGCTGGCCTCGTTGCGCGGTCACCTCGCCGTCGGCCACTGCCGTTACTCCACCACGGGCGGCTCGACCTGGGAGAACGCCCAGCCGACCCTCGGCGGCCACGACTCCTCGACCGTGGCGCTGGCGCACAACGGCAACCTCATCAACTCCGCCGAGCTGCGCGACCTCGTCGCCGACCGGCGTGCGGACGGGTTCGGCGGCAGCCGGGGCGAGCTGACCCGCGGCAACACCACCGACACCGCGCTCGTCACCGCCCTGCTCTCAGACGACCCGGACCGCTCGCTCGAGGCCGCGGCGCTGGAGATCCTGCCGCTGCTGCGCGGCGCCTTCTGCTTCGTCTTCATGGACGAGACGACCCTGTATGCCGCCCGCGACCCGCACGGGATCCGCCCGCTCGTGCTCGGCCGGCTCGAGCGCGGCTGGGTGGTCGCCTCCGAGACCGCGGCGCTCGACATCGTCGGCGCCTCGATGATCCGCGAGGTCGAGCCCGGCGAGCTCATCGCCATCGACGAGGAGGGCCTGCGCTCGCAGCGGTTCGCCCCGGCGGAGCCCAAGGGCTGCGTCTTCGAGTACGTCTACCTCGCCCGCCCCGACACCACCATCAGCGGCCGCGGCGTGCACGAGGCCCGGGTCGAGATGGGCCGGGCGCTGGCGCGTGAGCACCCCGTCGAGGCCGACCTCGTGATGCCGACGCCGGAGTCCGGCACCCCGGCCGCCATCGGCTACGCCCAGGAGTCGGGCATCCCCTATGGCCAGGGCCTGGTCAAGAACTCCTACGTCGGGCGCACCTTCATCGCGCCGTCGCAGACGATCCGCCAGCTCGGCATCCGGCTCAAGCTCAACCCCCTGCGCGACGTCATCAAGGGCAAGCGTCTCGTGGTCGTCGACGACTCGATCGTCCGCGGCAACACCCAGCGCGCGCTCGTGCGCATGCTCCGCGAGGCCGGGGCGGCCGAGGTGCACGTGCGGATCTCCTCGCCGCCCGTGCGCTGGCCCTGCTTCTACGGCATCGACTTCGCGACCCGGGCCGAGCTCATCGCGACCGGCATCGGGGTCGACGAGGTGTGCACGTCGATCGGCGCCGACTCCCTCGGCTACATCTCCGAGGAGGGGATGGTCGCCGCCACCGAGCAGCCCCGGTCGGCCCTGTGCACGGCCTGCTTCACCGGCAGCTACCCGGTGCCGCTGCCCGACGACTCCCGGCTCGGCAAGAACCTGTTCGAGACGCTGCCGCTCGACGTCGACGGCGTGAGCCTCGGCGTGGCCGGCGGCGCCGAGGACGCGCTGACCCGACCCTGACGCGAAGGCCCGGACCCCGGTCCTAGGTCCCTGTCTCCTCGCTCCCGCCGGTGCTGCACTGGCTGGGACGTGGAGGTGGTCGCATGCCGAGGAGCCGGATCGCACGTTTGTCAGCAGCGGTGGCCCTGGCCGCCCTGGCGGTGACGGGCAGCGCCGTGGGCGCCGGTCCGGCCGATGCCGCCGGACACCCGCGAGCCGTGCCCGCCGCGACGCTCCCCCTGTTCGGCAGCGACGTCTCGTGGCCCCAGTGCCCCACCTCCATGGGTGGGCAGGGCCTGCCCATGCCGGCCGGGCCCCAGCAGTTCCTCGTGGTGGGGCTGACGTTCGGCCTGCCCTTCACCGAGAACCCCTGCCTCGCCGACCAGGTCGCGTGGGCCACAGCGAACGGCGTCCCGGCGCAGGGGTACACGATGGCGGCCTTCCCCACGGCGGCCCAGCTCACGGCATACCGGGGCAGTGGGCCCTGGTCGAGCACCACCCGCGCCGGCCAGCTGTCGAACGTCGGGTATGCCGAGGCGTCGTACCCGCTCGCCACCCTGAACCGGGTGGGGTTCGCCCCGCCGGTCGTCTGGATCGACGTCGAGCCGAGGCCCAGGCAGCCCTGGCCCACCAGCACGGCAGCGCAACAGCGCGAGAACCGCTACGTCGTCGAGGGCCTCATGCGGGGGCTCCGGGACGCCGGCGTCGCGTACGGCCTGTACTCCTACGCCTCGGGTTGGGCGCAGGTCACCGGCTCGTGGCGGCTGCCCGGCGTACCGGTCTGGGCCACCGCCGGGACCCTCGACTACCTCGAGGAAGCGCTCGACCGCTGCACCCAGCCGAGCTTCTCCGCCGGCAAGGTCCTGCTCTCGCAGTGGTACGACGCGGTCCGCGACCAGGACCGCACGTGCGGGACGTATGCGTTCACCGCCTTCCCGGTGCCGGCGTCGTCGCTGTCCGGGTCCACGGCCGACTTCAACGGGGACTGGGACAACGACGTCCTGGCCCGGGTCCGGGCCAGCGGCGAGCTGAGGCTCTATGCGGGCACCGGGTCCGGCTCCCTCCGGGAGGGGGTGCGTGTCGGGACCGGCTGGCAGGTCTTCAATGCCCTGGAGACGGTCGGCGACTTCACCGGCGACGGGGCGCTGGACGTGACGGCCCGGCTGACGTCCACGGGGGAGCTGTGGCTGTACCGGGGGAACGGCACCGGCGGCTGGCTGCCGCGCGTACGAGTCGGGACGGCGTGGGACGTCTTCTCGTCCATCGTCGCGCCGGGCGACTTCAACGGCGACCAGCGGGTCGACCTGCTGGCGCGCGAGCGCTCCACGGGGTACCTGTGGCTGTACCCCGGAAACGGCGTGGGCGGTTTCCTCCCCCGCGTCAGGGTGGGGTCTGGGTGGAACGGGTACTCCGCGATCCTCGGGCCCGGTGACGTGAACGGTGACGGCGTCGCAGACCTGCTCGCGCGCGAGGCCTCGACCGGTTACCTGTGGCTCTACCCCGGCGACGGCCGGGGCGGGTGGCTGCCCCGGGTGCGCATCGGGACGGGCTGGAACGCGATGACCGCTCTCATGAGCCCGGGCGACCTCAACGGCGACCGCGTCCCCGACGTCCTGGCCCGCGACGCCACCGGGAACCTGTGGCTCTACCCGAGGACTGCCGCAGGGGGCTGGCTGCCCCGGGTGCGGGTCGGCACCGGCTGGAACGGCCTCGACGCGATCCTCTGACCCCACCCCTCCACTTGTTGCCACCATCTCGTCACGGACCGGCCGATCCGGGGTCCCGGTGACCACCAGGTGGCAACAAGTGGGAGGAGCAGGGGGACGAGGCGGCGTCCCGGGGGCGTGTCGGGGGGCTCTACGCTGGGACCCGTGAGCGAGCCGACCACGTACGCGTCCGCCGGAGTCGACGTCGAGGCGGGCGACAGGGCCGTCGAGCTGATGAAGGCGAGCGTGCGCCGCGCGACCAGGCCCGAGGTCCTCGGCGGCCTCGGCGGGTTCGCGGGCATGTTCGACGCCAGCGCCATCGCCCGGATGACCCGACCCGTCCTCGCCACCAGCACCGACGGCGTCGGCACCAAGGTCGCGGTCGCGCAGGCGCTCGACCGGCACGACACGATCGGCTTCGACCTCGTGGGCATGGTCGTCGACGACATCGTCGTGTGCGGTGCCGAGCCGCTGTTCATGACCGACTACATCGCCACGGGCAAGGTCGTCCCCGAGCGCGTCGCCGCGATCGTCTCCGGCATCGCGGCTGCTTGCGAGCAGGCGCGCGTCGCCCTCGTCGGTGGCGAGACGGCCGAGCACCCCGGGCTGCTCGAGCCCGACGAGTACGACGTGGCGGGTGCCGCCACCGGCGTCGTCGAGCACGCCGACGTGCTGGGTCCCGACCGCGTGGTCGCCGGCGACGTCGTCCTCGCGCTGGCCAGCAGCGGCCTGCACAGCAACGGCTACTCCTTGGTGCGGCACGTGATCCGCTCCGCCGGGTGGGAGCTCGACCGCGAGGTCCCCGAGTTCGGCCGCACGCTCGGGGAGGAGCTGCTCACTCCCACCCGTGTGTATGCCGCGGACCTCGTCGACCTGTTCCGCACCGACGGGGTCGACGTCCACGCCCTCTCGCACGTGACCGGCGGCGGTCTGGCCGCCAACCTCGCCCGCGTCCTGCCGCCCGGCTCCTTCGCCCGCGTCGACCGCTCCACCTGGACCCCGCCCGCGGTGTTCTCGACCGTCGGGTCACTGGGCAAGGTCCCGCAGGACGACCTCGAGCGCACCCTCAACATGGGCGTCGGCTTCGTGGCGATGCTCCCCGCAGAGCAGGTCGACGCTGCCACGGCGTTCCTGGCCGCGCGCGGCATACCCGCCTGGGTCGCGGGCGAGGTCGTGGACGAGGCCGACGCCACCCCGGACCCCGGCCACGAGGTCGTCCGCGGCGCCAAGGGCGTCGAGGGCGGGGCGGTCCAGCTCGTGGGGGACTACCGCGCCTGAGTAGGCCGGCGGATGGTCGTGCCGGCGACCGGGCCCCCACCATGGGCGCGTGACCACCACCGACGCCACCCAGCCGGTGGACCACCCCGGGCCCCGCGACCGTCGCCGGGTCCGGGCGATGTGGTGGGGCGGGGTGGCCACCATGATCGCGGGGCTCCTCGCCACGGCTGCCCTCGCCGTCGAGTGGGCGGTCGCCCAGACCCTCGGCCGCGCGACCTACGGGCTCGCCCGCGGCCTGGCCGGAGGGTGGGCCACCACCGACCCGGAGGACCTGCCGTCGGCGGCGAGCACGCTGACCGGCCTGCTGGCGACCACCACGGTGGCGACGGTCCTGGCGGTGGCCGCCTCGGTGGCCCTGGCCTCCCGCCTCGGCCGCACGACGACGCTGCCCCCGTGGGCGAACGGGTTGGTGGCGGCAGCCCTGTGCTCCGGGGCCGAGCTCGTGGTCCTCGCGCAGGTCACGGGGGGCTTCCCCGGCTGAGCCGCCGGGGGCTAGCGTCGGAGGGTGCCCGGGTGGGACGGGGAGGACCAGTCGGTGCGCCAGTACCGGTGGCTGCTGCGCACCTCGCCGCTCGACGCCCTCGAGGTCGCGCACGTCGAGGCGCTGGCGCCCATGCCGAGGTCGCGCCGCTCGATCGTGCTCCGTGCCGTCCAGTACGGGCTCGTCACCGGTCTGCGCCTCACCCCCGACGACGTCGGGCGGATCGCCCACCTCGTCACCGTCGGCGAGCGCCGCCGGCCGGGCGACTTCCTGGGCGCCTGCCCGGCGCCGGTGCTCGTCACCCTGGCCGAGGGCGTCATCCTCGCCGAGGCCTCGTTCGGCCGGTTCGGCGGGTATGCCGCGTGGGACGGCTCGGACCCCTCGCCCGAGGAGGACGGCGTGGACGACTCCGCGTACGCCGAGCCGTGGCACGTCGCGGTCGAGCAGCACGTGAGCTACCGCGGCATCAGCGGCGGGCGCTCGCTGCCCGGCTCCGCCGGCTCGCGCGGCTGGTGAGCCGAAGCCTCCCCAGGATCGGCTGCGACCCGTACGCTGCGGTCACACGGACCGTCACGGAGGGGGAGCCATGACCGCACCGACCGAGGACCAGGTGGTCCGCCAGTACCGCTACCTGCTCGCGACCGCGCCGGCGGACGCACTGCAGGCTGCCCACGTCGAGGCGCTCGAGGCCCTGGACGACCGGGGCCGCGAGGCGGTCCTGCGCGCCGTGCAGGACGGCCTCGTCGCCGGTGGCCGCCTGCGCCCGGGGGACACTGCGGCGGTCGCGCGGCTGGTGGTGCACGGGGAGCTGCGGGCGCCCGGCACCTTCCGGACGGCCTGCGAGCCGTCGACCCTGCGCGACCTGGCGGACGGGGTGGTCGGGTCCGAGGCGGCGTTCGGCCTGTTCGTCGGCTACGCGGACTGGGACGGTGCCGACCGGGTCCCGGCGGACCCCGGGGTCGACCACGGCGGGGCGCCCGGCCGGGGCGGCGACCCCGCTGCGCAGGCGTGGGCCTACGCGCGGGCGCACGCCGCGCAGCAGGCCGGCTTCGGTGCCGGCTCGGTCTAGCCGGATCGGTCAGGCCGGCTCGGTCGGATCGGTCGGGTCGGGTCGGATCGGTCAGGCCGGCTCGGTCACCGCGGGCTCGCGAGGGTGGCGAGGAGGTCGGCGGTGGTCGTCAGGGAGACCAGGGGCGCGTACAGGGCCATGACGTCCAGCGCCTTGGCGTGGTTGTCGTCGGACGAGCCGGCGCACGCGTCGGCTACCACGGTGACCGACGCGCCGGCGTCGGCGGCTGCCAGCACGGTCGAGATGACGCAGCAGTCGGTGGCGACCCCCGCGACGACGAGCTCGGGCTGGTCCCCGACCACGGCACGCAGGTCCGGACCCCACTTGCCGAACGTCGAGGCCGTCACCGAGGCCGCCCGAGCGGCGTGCGGTGCGACCTCGTCCGTCAGCTCGTAGAGCGGGCTGTCTGCCCGCTGCAGCGCCCACGGGAACTGCTCGTAGTACGGCACCCACGCGCCGGTCGGACGCTGGGGTGCCACGAAACGGGTGAACACGACCCGCTCGCCGAAGGCCCCGGCGAGGTGCACGGCGTTCGCCGCGGCCGCGGCATACCGGGGCGCGCGCCACTCGCTCGAGGGGTCGCCGAACACGCGCTGGAAGTCGACAGCGACCAGCCAGGGCCCAGCGCTCACGCGCGGCCCTCCTGGCGGCGGACGGTGCCGCGCCGCAGGACCAGGGTGCCGACGAGGCCGACGACGAGGGCGAGGAGCACGCCGAGGTTCGCGTACGCCCAGGCGTCGTCACGGCCGCCGAGGCCGAGCGGGCCCAGCAGGTAGCCCTGCCAGTTGTTCCACGAGGCGTCCTTGGCGAAGGTGTTGACGACCAGTCCCCAGCCCAGGACCGACGCGGCGACGGTGAGGCCGATCGAGGTCCAGTCCCACGCCCCGTAGCGGCCGCGGGGGTCGAACAGCGCCTCCTCGTCGTAGTCGCGCCGGCGCAGCCAGATGTCGCCGACCATGATCCCGGCCCAGGCGGCGAGCGGGACCCCGAGGGTGATGAGGAACGACTGGAACGGCCCGAGGAAGTCCTGGGCGAAGAAGACGACCCAGATCGTGCCGAGGGTGAGGATGACGCCGTCGACGAGGGCCGCGCTCGGGCGGGGGATGCGGACGCCGAGGGAGAGCAGGGTCAGGCCGCTGGAGTAGATGCCGAGCACCGCACCGCTGACCAGCGCGAGGATCGCGGCGACGAGGAAGGGCACGAGCACCCACGTCGGCAGGATGGTGGCCAGCGTGCCGACCGGGTCGGCCGAGATGCCGTCGCGCAGCTTGGGGTCCGAGCCGGCGAGCAGCAGGCCGTAGAGCACGAGCAGCACCGGGGCCAGGGCCCCGCCGACGGTGTTCCAGGCGACGATGGAGGAGCCGGAGGCGTCGCGGCGCTGGTAGCGGGACCAGTCGGCGGCGATGTTGATCCAGCCCAGGCCGAAGCCGGTCATGAGCAGCACCAGCGCGCCGATGACCGCCTGGGTCGAGCCGGCCGGGATCGCAGTGACCTTCGACCAGCTGATGTGGTTCACCGTCATCGCGACGTAGAGGACGGTGACGACGCCGGTGATCCAGGTCAGCCACGACTGCAGCCGCATGATGACGTGGTAGCCCGCCACGGACGCCAGCACGATGAGGGCAGCGGTGACGAGGGCGGCCACGACCTTGGTCGCGGTGCCGCCGCCCCAGCCGAGCTCGCGGAAGATCGTCGCCGTGGCCAGCGTCGCGGTGATGGCGAGGAAGGTCTCCCAGCCGATCGAGGTCAGCCAGGAGATGACGCCCGGCACCTTCTGGCCGGTGACGCCGAACGCCGCGCGCGAGAGCACCATCGTCGGGGCGGACCCGCGCTTGCCGGCGATCGCGATGACGCCGCACAGCAGGAAGGACACGACGATGCCGACGACGGAGACGAGCACGCCCTGCCAGAACGAGATCCCGAACGCCAGGGCGAACGCGGCGTAGCTGATCCCGAAGACCGACACGTTGGCCGCGAACCACGGCCAGAACAGGTCTCGGGGTCGAGCGGTCCGTTCGGCCTCGTCGATGATCTCGATGCCGGTGGTCTCGACCCCGAGACGGCGGGTGCGTTCCCGCGTGCCTGCGCTCATGAGCGGAGCGTAGCCCTCGGCCGGGCAGCGTCAGCGGCGGCACGGCGGAGGGCACGACGGCGTGGCGGCCGGGATGGATCAGGTCCCGCGGGACCGTGGCCGACACGGACCGGCGGCCCGTGCATGAGGGTGGAGCAGGACGTGGATCAGGTCATCGCTGACCCGAGACCCACTTCCCGTAGTCGTCGTACTCGTCGTCGCCGTCGTCGGAGACTCGCTCCGGCTCGGTGTACGACGAACCGTGTAGTTCTCGCTCAAGCGCGCTCAGGTCGGTGTTCGGGGAGAAGTACTTCAGCTCCCGAGCAACCTTCGTCTGCTTGGCCTTGGCCCGGCCGCGCCCCATGGCGTGACCCCCTCATGCGTCTGCCGGGACGGCATCGCCTGGACGAGTCACCTGGGGTGCCTCGGCTCCACGGAGCGGTCCCGGGAATTGTGTATGTGTCGTGGGTCCAACGCTACATGAGCCGCGCAAGTTCTGCGGCGGGACCCGCGCCGATCGAACCGGTCGGACGAGGCGCGGGTCCCGCCACGGCACGATGCCGCGGTCAGCGGGGTCGGGAGGGCTCAGCGGGCAGGCAGCCAGATGCCGCCGGCCTGCTTGGCCGCCATCCGCTCCTCGGCGATGTGGTCGGCCGCCGCGGCAGGGGTGATCGAGCGCTGCTGGGCGGTCTCGAGGACCTCGAGGGTGTGGTCGAAGATCGCCGTCGCGGCCTTCTTGGCGCGCTCGAAGTCGAACCCGTGGAGCTCGTCGCTCACCTGGATCACGCCACCGGCGTTGACGAGGAAGTCGGGGGCGTAGGTGATGCCACGGGCCGCCAGCTGGTCGGCGGTGCCGCCCTCGCCCTCGGTCACGAGCTGGTTGTTCGCGCCGCCGCAGACGACCGTGGCCCGCAGTGCCGCCACGGTGGCGTCGTCGAGCGCCCCGCCGAGCGCGCACGGGGCGTACACGTCGATGTCGGAGCGGATGAGGGCATCGGTGTCGGCGACGACCTCGACCTCGGGGTGGGCCGCCGTGAGCGCCTCGAGCGCCTCCTCGTTGACGTCGGTGACCACGACGCGGGCACCGTCCTCGAGCAGGTGCCCCGTGAGGATGCGGCCGACCTTGCCGACCCCGGCGATGCCGACGGTCCGGCCCTTGAGGGTCGGGCTGCCCCAGACGTGCTGGGCGCAGGCCCGCTGGCCCTGGAACACACCGTATGCCGTGAGCACGGAGGAGTCGCCCGCACCGCCGTTGGCCTCGCTGCGGCCGGTGGCGAAGCGGGTGGTCTCGCTGACGACGTCCATGTCGGCCACGTAGGTGCCCACGTCGCAGGCCGTGACGTACCGGCCGCCGAGGCTCTCGACGAAGCGCCCGTAGGCGCGCAGCAGGTCGGGCGTCTTGTCCGTCGCCGGGTCGCCGATGATGACGGCCTTGCCGCCGCCGAGGTCCAGACCGGCCACGGCGTTCTTGTAGGCCATGCCCCTGGACAGGCGCAGCACGTCGGCCAGGGCGGCCTCCTCGGTGGCGTACGGGTAGAACCGCGTCCCGCCGAGCGCTGGCCCGAGGGCCGTGCTGTAGATGCCGATGATGGCCCGCAGGCCGGTGGTCTTGTCGTTGCAGAAGACGACCTGCTCGTGCTGGGACATCGAGGTCGAGGGCGGCGAGGACACGGTCACGGTGGTGACTCCTAGGGCTCGGTGGCGCTGGGCTGGGCGGCGCGGGTCGCGCGTCGTGCTCCCAGCGTATTCCTGCCGGCGGGGTGCTGGGCGCCGCGTCCGCGGCCTCCTCCGGGCCTGCCGGAAAGGGCCGCGAAGACCGCCGGGAACCGGCCACGAAGCCTGCCGGAAACCGGCCGCACAGCCTGTCGGGACCGTGCCGCGGGCCGTGCCGGGGAGCCGGTCGCGGACCGCCCGTGACTAGTACTTCCGGACCATGCGGGATGACCCGTTCGGAATGTTCCCAATGGGAGGTCCTTGTCCGATTATGGGTGGACGTCCCCTGAAGTAGGAGAAGAACACATGGTCACTCGTCCGACGGAGGTCGAGAAGCTGCTCACGCCCGCAGAGGTCGCTGCGCTCTTCCGTGTCGATCCCAAGACAGTCACCCGCTGGGCCAAGGCAGGAAAGCTCAACTCGATCCGCACCCTCGGCGGCCACCGCCGCTACCGGGAGGCGGAGGTCCGGGCGCTCCTGTCCAACGTCATCTGACGGGGGAGTGAGGCCGGCCCCGGGTTTCAGGGGCTCGGACCGGCCACGCAACCCCGGCGTTCGCGGTCGAGCCGCGTCGCCGGCAGCCCGTCCACCTCTAGGGGACAGAGGTGGACGGGACGCCGGCGGGCTCGCCGTGCCCGACCCGTTACCGTGCCCCCATGAGTGGTGCGCCGCGTCCCGGACCGCTGTCCGGTGTCCGCGTCCTCGAGCTGGGCGGCATCGGCCCCGGCCCGTATGCGGGCATGCTCCTGGCCGACCTCGGCGCGGACGTCGTCCGCGTCGACCGGCCGGGTGAGGACCTGTCGCCGACGCATGCCGTGCTCCTGCGCGGTCGCCGGTCGGTGGCGCTGGACCTCAAGTCCGAGGACGGCCGGGCTGCCGTCCTCGACCTCGCCGCGCGCTCGGACGTGTTCCTCGAGGGCTTCCGCCCCGGTGTGGCGGAGCGGCTCGGCCTGGGGCCGCAGGACCTGATGGCGCTCCAGCCTGCCCTCGTCTACGGCCGGATGACCGGGTGGGGGCAGGACGGCCCGTATGCCGGTCGTGCCGGCCACGACATCACCTACCTCGCCGTCTCGGGTGCCCTGGAGGCGTTCGCGGGGCCCGACGGCCGGCCCGTGCCGCCGCTGAACCTGCTCGGCGACTTCGGGGCGGGCGGGATGCTCCTGGCCTTCGGGGTGGTGTCGGCCCTGCTGCACGCGCGCGCCACGGGGGAGGGCCAGGTCGTGGACGCGGCGATCGTCGACGGAGTCGCCTCGACGACGGCGATGCTCCAGTCGATGGTCGCCTCCGGGCTGTGGCCGGGGCCGCGCGGCGCGAACCTCTTCGACGGTGGCGCCCCGTTCTACCGCTGCTACCGGACTGCCGACGACCGCTGGGTCGCGGTGGGGGCGGTCGAGCCGCACTTCTGGGGGCGCGTGCTCGTCGGTCTCGGGCTGGGGGCGGCCGAGGTGGACGACCTCGTCCGGCGGCAGCTGGACCGGTCCCTCTGGCCCGACCTCGCGGACCGGCTGTCCGCGGCGTTCGCCGGCCGCACCCGTGACGAGTGGGCGGCCCACTTCGCCGACCGCGATGCCTGCGTCGCGCCGGTGCTCTCCCTCGCCGAGGCCGCGCAGGACGCCCACCTCGCCGAGCGCGGAACCTACGTCCCGGCCCCGGGCGACTCCGGCCCGACGCAACCGGGGGTCGTCCCGCGCTTCTCACAGGGCCCGGGGGCGGGGCCCGGGGGCGGTCACGGAGCCGGGCGCACCACCCGTCCCGGTTTGCCCGGGATGGCCGGGACCGAAGAGTGAGGCCCGTTCGGCCGAACGGTTGAGTAGTCATTCAAGGCTTGGCAAAGTTCGCGGTGCCGTGGACCGCTTCGGCGGTTTAGTCATCCCACACCCACCTGCCTCGTGACCCCAGGGGAGCCCACCGTGACCAACAGCCTCGGCTCGTTCGTCCTCGAGCACATGCACCGACTCGGCCTGAGCCGGGAGACGCTGCAGCAGCGCACGGCCCTCGACGCGTGGACCCTCGAGGCCATCCTGGACTCCCCGGTCCTGCCGGAGTGGCCCGAGCCCCGGGCGATGGCCGCCCTGGCGCGTGAGCTCGGCCTCCCCGTCCGTGAGCTCGTCCTTCAGGCGGCCCAGGGCAGCGGCCTGGACGTCCTGGCACCGCTGAGCCCCCTCGAGACCCTGATGCTCGCGTCGAACGAGGACCTCATGAAGGAGGTCCGTCGCCGCCTCGCCCTCGGGGCGCGCACGGGCCAGTACATCGCCAGCCCGAGCGGCCTGCTCGGCGTGGACGTCGAGTCCGCCTAGACCCCCCTTCCCGGGCGGCTCCCGCCCAGACGCCGGACGGCCGGTCGGAGACCTCTCCGAC
>NZ_JBHUYG010000038.1:0-35982 GCF_042668795.1 Pedococcus sp. NPDC057267
GGTTCTGGCCGCTGCGATCGCTCAAGGACCCGGGGTCGCCGACCACCGCGGCCCCAGGACGGGTCGCTCAGCCGCCCGAGACCGACAGCTCGGCCTCCGCCACCGCCCGGCGGTGGTCGGCGCTCAGCTCGCGGCTCGACAGCCAGCCGTCGGGAAGGGCGACCACGCGTGGCGACCCGGCCCGGCCGCGCTGCCCCTCGGCGGGCTCCCCCGGCCACGGGGCCGAGGCGTCCATGCTTGCCAGCAGCTCGTCCAGCGACTCGAGCGAGTCGACGAGGGCGAGGGAGTTGCGGACGGTGGACCCGGCCGGGAAACCCTTGAGGTACCAGGCGATGTGCTTGCGGATGTCACGGCAGGCCTTGAGCTCGTCACCGTAGAAGTCGACGAGGTAGACCGCGTGCCGACGCAGCGTCGCGGTGACCTCGCCGAGCGTCGGCTGCACCCGCACCGGGCTGCCGGCGAAGGCCGCGGCCAGGTCGGTGAACAGCCACGGCCGCCCGAGGCAGCCGCGCCCCACCACGACGCCGTCGCACCCGGTCTCCTCGGCCATGCGCACGGCGTCCTCGGCCGACCAGATGTCGCCGTTGCCGAGGACCGGGATCGACCGCACGGTCTCCTTGAGGCGGGCGATCGCCGTCCAGTCAGCCTCGCCGGAGTAGGCCTGGGAGGCCGTGCGCCCGTGCAGGGCCACGGCAGCGACCCCGGCCCGCTCGGCCGTGAGACCCGCCTCGAGGTAGGTCAGGTGGTCGTCGTCGATGCCCTTGCGCATCTTGACGGTGACCGGCACGGCATACGGCTCGGCCTCGCGGACCGCAGCGGTGACGATGCCCTCGAACAGGTCGCGCTTCCACGGCAGGGCGGCGCCGCCGCCCTTGCGGGTGACCTTGGGGACGGGGCAGCCGAAGTTGAGGTCGATGTGGTCGGCGCGGTCCTCGGTGACGAGCAGGCGCACGGCGGCCGCGACGGTTGCCGGGTCGACGCCGTAGAGCTGGATCGAGCGCGGGTGCTCCTCCGGGTCGTGCTCGATGAGCCGCATCGTCTCCGGGGTGCGCTCGACGAGGGCGCGGGAGGTGATCATCTCGCTGACGTACAGCGACGTGGCGCCGCTCGCTCCCCCGCGGCTCAGCCCGTCCTCGCCGTACTCGCGGCACAGCTTGCGGAAGGCGCGGTTCGTGATGCCCGCCATGGGTGCGAGCACGACCGGGGACTCGATGGTGTGCCGCCCGATCTCGAGGGGCGGCAGGACGGCGTTCGGTGCGGTGGTGACGGTCATGGCCGCACCAGTGTCCCACCTGCTGGTTGGATGGCCGAATGCGCGCACTCGTGTCCGCCGAGGCCCTCCTCGAGGAAGGGCTGGAGGGGTTGGTCCTCGTCGACGTCCAGTGGAGCCTGTCCGGGTCCGGTGGTCCGCCCGGGCGCGACCTCTACGAGGCGGCCCACCTGCCGGGCGCGCACCACGTCGACCTCGACGCCGAGCTCGCCGGACCGCCCGGTCCCGGCGGCCGGCACCCGATGCCCACGGGCCACGCGGTGCAGGAGGCGCTGCGCCGGTGTGGTGCCGACAACGCCTCCTGCGTCGTGGTCTACGACCAGGGCCCCTCGTATGCCGCGGCGCGGGCGTGGTGGGTGATGCGCCACTTCGGCGCGCAGGACGTGCGCGTCCTCGACGGCGGCATCGCCGCCTGGCAGCGGGCGGGTGGCCGCGTCACCACGGAGGTCCCCGAGCCCGGTGCCGGGACGTTCGAGGCGGGGCTGGACGGTGAGCTGTCGGTGCTCGACGCCGACGGAGCCGCGCGGGTGGCCCGCGACGGCCTGCTGCTCGACGCGCGCGCAGCCGAGCGGTTCCGCGGCGAGACCGAGCCGATCGACCCCGTGGCCGGTCACGTGCCGGGTGCGGTGAACCTGCCCACGACGACCACGGCCCAGCCGGACGGTCGCTTCCTTCCGCCTCCGGAGCTGCGGAAGCTGTTCTCCGACAACGGAGTCCGTGACGGCGTCGAGGTCGGCGTGTACTGCGGGTCGGGAGTCACGGCCGCCCACGAGGTGCTGGCCCTGCACGAGGCGGGGATCGAGGCCGCGCTCTACGTCGGGTCCTGGAGCGCCTGGATCACCGACCCGACCCGCCCCGTGGCGACCGGCGACTGACCGCGGGCCCGCTCACCCGACGAGGACGCGGTTCCGCTCGGACCACTGGGGCTGCCACCGGCGGCGGTAGGCCCAGCGCAAGGGAGGCGGGAGGACGCCGAGCACCTTCTCGGTGCGGATGTCGTCCTGCCCCTGGAGGAGCCACGGAAAGAACTCGGCGGCGCCCCTGAGCCCGAGGCTTCGCGCCTGCTTGGCGCCGAAGGCGTCCCAGTCCCGCGGGCTGACTGCCGCGACGATCAGCGGCATGGCCTCCGCCTCCTCGTGGGCGAGGTGGTCGCGGACGACGGTGTGCAGCCGGTCGAGGGCGTCGGCGGGCGACTGCTCGGACCGGACGGCCTCGCCGACGGCTGCCAGCGCCGGGTCGACGAGCTCGTGCTCGTCCTCCATGGCGTCGAGGACGTCGAGGGCGTCCGGTGAGCGGCGCCAGCTGCGGCGGACCAGCGGCCAGAGCTGCTCGTCCTCCACCGTGTGGTGGTGGTGCAGCTGGTCGGCCAGCACGTGCCAGCCCAGCCGCACCCGCTCGAGGGCGTCCGGGTCGCTGCCGAGCGCGGCTGCCGCACGGGTCAGGGTGTCGAGGTCGCGGCGGAAGGCGTCGTGCAGAGCCTCCATGACGGTCAGGTCGACTCGGGTCGATCCCATGGTGTCCTCCGGTGTCGCAGGTGCCGGGCACGGTGCCCGCGCAGGAGAACCGTGGAGGACGCGTCGGCCGATGCTGAAACACCGGTCGCTGGTCGCACCTACAATCCGACGTTGTGGACGTGGAGCTGCGGCACCTGCGGGCGTTCGAGGTGCTGGCCCAGGAGCTGAACTTCACGCGCGCCGCGGCCCGCCTGCACCTCACGCAGCAGGCGCTCAGCGCGCAGGTCCGCGACCTCGAGAAGCGGGTCGGCGTGCCACTCTTCGAGCGCACCACCCGGAACGTGGCGCTCACCGACGCCGGGCGGACCCTGCTGCGGCACACGCCCGGCATCCTGCTGTCGGTCGGCCAGGCCCTCGCGGAGACGCGGGAGGCGGCCACCGGAGGGCGGGCCTCGCTCGTGGTGGGCCTGCGCGGGGTGTCCGGCGTCGAGCTCGTGACCGCCGTCGTGCGGGCCTTCCGGGCGGAACACGCGGAGGTCGACGTGGCCCTGCGGAACGTCGACTTCAAGGACGCGAGCGCGGGCCTGGCCGCCGGGGAGACCGACGTCGCCCTCGCCTGGCTGCCCGTTCCCGAGGGCCTCGAGGTCGTGCCCCTGCTCGAGGACCGGCGGCTCGCCGTCCTCCCGGCGGACCATCCGCTGGCGGCCGAGGCGGAGGTGGGCGCCGCGGACCTCGCGGACGAGCCGTTCGTGTGGATCGACGAGATGGACGCCAGGGTCCGGGACTACTGGACGTTGGCCGACTACCGCGTGGGCCGGCCGGCGAGGGTCGGGGCGCGCATCAGCGGCTTCGAGGACGCGTGGGAGGCGGTGCGGGCCGGGCTGGCGGTGGCGGCGTCCCCCGCCATGATGCTGACCCGGCTACCAGGCCCGGACCTGGTGACGCGCCCGGTCCGTGGACTGCCGCCGGCGGTGCTCGGCGTGTGCCGCCGCGCGCACGACGACCGCCCGCTCGTCACCGCCTTCATCGACGCCGCGCGGGCCGCAGCCGCGCGGTAGCACGCGGCGCAGCCGGGGTGACTCGCTTGCCTCGACGACCCGGCGTCGCCTGGGTGACGCCGTGACCGATCCCCACGGCCTGCCCCCCTTGGTGAGGGGCAACGGCTACGCCGCCGAGGCCGTGGCCGTCCTCGGCGACGACTGAGCGTCACCACAGGGCGCTGCGCCCACAGTCGTGGACGACCCGCCTCAGAGCCAGCCGTACTCGTCGGCGATCCGCACGGCGTCGGCCCTGTTGCGGGCCATCGTCTTGCCGATCGCCGAGGACAGGTGGTTGCGCACCGTGCCCTCCGAGAGCATCACCTGGCGGGCGATGTCGGCCACGGAGCCGCCGCCGCGGGCCGCGATGAGCACCTCGGTCTCCCGTGCAGTGAGGGGCGACTCGCCCCCCGCGAGGGAGTCGGCCGCCAGCGAGGGGTCGACGACCCGCAGCCCGGAGTGCACGCGGCGCACGGCCTCGGCGAGCTGGCGGGCCGGGGTGTCCTTGACGACGAACCCGCTCGCGCCGGCCTGAAGGGCCCGGCGCAGGAAGCCGGGCCGGCCGAAGGTCGTCACGATGAGCACGCGCACCGCCGGCATGGCGTCGTGCAGCGCCGCGGTGGCCGCGATGCCGTCGAGCCCGGGCATCTCCACGTCGACGAGCGCGACGTCCGGGTTGCTCGTGAGGGCAGCGGGCACGACCTCGTCGCCCGTGCCCACCTCGGCGACCACCTCCATGTCGGGCTCCAGCCCGAGCAGGGAGGCCAGGGCGCCACGCACGAGCGCCTGGTCGTCCGCGAGCAGCAGTCGGATCGTCATGCATCCACCTTGTCCGGTCGGGGTGTACGGGTCTGGTCGAGCCCGTCGGCGGCGAGCACCGAGAGCTCGAAGCCCTGGGGCGAGAGGCGACGGGTGCGCAGGGAGGCGCCGACGGCGGTCGCGCGCTCGGTGAGGCCGATGAG
This sequence comes from Pedococcus sp. NPDC057267, assembly GCF_042668795.1. Lineage (NCBI taxonomy): Bacteria > Bacillati > Actinomycetota > Actinomycetes > Micrococcales > Intrasporangiaceae > Pedococcus > Pedococcus sp. NPDC057267. The sequence goes on from NZ_JBHUYG010000038.1 coordinate 4,724, forward strand.
CCCGGTGCCGGGCTGGCCCGTTCCCGTGCCTGCGCCGTCGTCGGCGACGGTGATGCCGCGCTCGGTGAGGGTCACCGTGCAGGTCGTGGCGCCGCTGTGCCGGATGACGTTGGTGACGCCCTCGCGCAGGGCCCAGGCGCACAGCTCGCGCAGCCGGGTCGGCACGGCCTCCGTCGAGTTGGGCAGCTCGGCCTCGATGCCGGCCGCGGCGAGCGAGGACCGGGCGCGGGCGAGCTCGGCCGGCAGCGACATGTCGCGGAAGCCCGCCACCGCCTGGCGGACGTCGGCGAGCGCGTCGCGCGCGAGCCGCTCGAGATCCTCCACCTCGGCCTGCGCCCGTTCGGGGCTCACCTCGAGCAGCCGGGCGGCGAGCTCGGCCTTGACGGTGATGACGGTGAGGCTGTGGCCGAGGATGTCGTGCACGTCGCGCGCCATCCGGTTGCGCTCCTCCTGGATGGCGAGGCGGGCGTTCTCCTCGCGCGCCTCGGCGAGCGCCCGCTGCCGCTGCGACGCGAGCATCCCGCCGGTGACGGCGAGCATCGCCAGGACGATCGACATGCTGATGCCGGGGTTGTGGCTCCACCCGTGCAGGTGGAAGGTCAGGAACTCGTAGACCGCCACCAGCACCAGGCCGATGCACAACCCCACCCGGATCCGGAAGGTCCACAGCCCCGAGACGGCGAGGAAGACCCAGGTCGAGGCACCCTCCTGCCCGATCGTCACCGTGGCGAGCGCGGCCATCACGGCGAGCCCGGTCCAGTAGACGAGGGCGAGACGGCTGACGTACCACCGGGTTGCCGGCGCGACGAACCGCGTCCCCCACACGGCCGACCGCAGGTGGCTGAAGCTGAGCAGGTAGAGCACGACGAACGCGGTCAGGATGATGAGGCCGCCGTCGGCGCGGGGCTCGTCCCGCTTGGCCCAGGCCTGCGTGTAGGCGTCGGACAGGAAGACCAGCCAGACCCCGCCGAGCAGCAGGGCGCCGAGCCGGGCGCGCCAGCCCGCAGTCTCGTCCCCGGCGAGGAACCGGGGACGCGGCTCCGCGAAGTCCGGAGCACCAGTGCGTTCGCTCACGACCCCCAGCCTCTCAGAGTCGGGGGCCGTGAGCGTACGCAGCGCGTCCGAGATCAGACCCGCGCCGTGTCGCGCCGGAACCGCCACGCCGCGCCTCCCGCGAACACCACGAGCCACACCACCACGTTGACCGCGGCGGCAGCGCCCGGGCTGTCGCCGGTCAGCGGGGAGTGCACGAGCTGGCTGAGGCCGTACATCGGGGTGAACTTGGCGATGGTCGCGAAGGTGTGGCCCATCTGGTCCAGCGGCACGAAGAGGCCGCCGAGGAAGGCGAACAGCGCGAGCCCGGGCCCGATGATCTGCATGACGTTCTCGCTCGGCAGCAGGTAGCCCATGAAGACGCCGAACGCCGCGAAGACGAGCGACCCGAGCCACGCGATGACACCGGTCTCCAGCCAGAGGTGCGAGTCCATGTGCGCGCCGCTGAAGGCACCCGCGGCATACGTCACGACGATGGAGGTGGCCCCCAGGAGCATCGCGACGAGCACCTTGACGGCGATGTATGCCGTGGACGTCAGCGGCGTGAGCCGTAGCTGGCGGCTCCAGCCCTGGCTGCGCTCGACGGCCACCATCCGCCCCCGGTGGTCGACAGCATGGCGCCGTAGAGCGCCATCGACAGCATGACGAACGCCGCGACGTTGCCGTGACCGGCGTTCTGGTTGGAGTAGGACTTGCCGGTCCCGAAGATCAGGAAGAAGAGCACCGGCATGACGACCGAGAAGACGACCGTCCGGCGGTTGCGCAGCATGCGGCGGACCTCCAGCCGCAGGAGCGTGGCGTTGAACCCGCCCAGTGGGGGCACGGTGCGGTGCGGGACGGCGCCGGGCGTCGACGTGGTGGTGCTGGGGGTCGAGGCGGTGGCGCTCATCGGCGCGCTCCTTCGGTGGTCGTGGCGCCCGCGTCCGCGGCCTCGGCAGCCGGGTCGGCGGTCAGGGAGATGAAGGCGTCCTCGAGCCCGCGGGAGGTGATCTCGAGGTCGCGGGCCGCGGTCCGGGTGAGCAGGTGCCGTGCGACCGCGTCGCTGTCGGTGGACGCCACCAGGACCGAGTCACCCCGGACCTCGACGGTCTCGACGCCCGGGATCGCCTGCAGCACAGCGACATCGGCGTCCGGCAGCGTCGCGCGCACCGTCCGGCCCGAGACGAGGGACTTCACCTCGGCCGCCGTCCCGTCGGCCACGACCTGGCCCTGGCTGACCAGGACGATGCGGTCGGCGTAGGCGTCGGCCTCCTCGAGGTAGTGCGTCGCGAAGATGACGGTGCGCCCCTGCTCGGCGTCCTCGCGAATGGCCGCCCAGAAGTCGCGGCGCCCCGTCACGTCCATGCCCGTCGTCGGTTCGTCGAGGACGAGGAGCTCGGGGTCCGGCAGCAGGGCCATGGCGAAGCGCAGGCGCTGCTGCTGGCCGCCGGAGCACTTGACCACGCGCCGGTCGGCGATCTCGGCGATGCCCGCCCGGGCCAGCACCTCCCCGACCGGCCGCGTGTCGCTGAACAGGCTGGCGGTCAGCCGGAGGGTCTCGGCGACGGTCAGGTCCTTGAGCAGCCCACCGGTCTGCATGACGGCCGAGACGAGGCCGTGGCGCACCGCGGCCTGCGGGTCCATGCCGTAGACCTCGGCGGTCCCGCTGTCCGGGCGGGACAGCCCGAGCATCATGTCGATGGTGGTGGTCTTGCCTGCGCCGTTGGGGCCGAGGAAGGCGACGATCTCGCCCGGCCGCACGGTGAGGTCGATCCCCCGTACGGCACGGACGCTCCCGAAGCTCTTCGCCAGGCCGGCGAGCCGGACCGCCGGCACCCCGGTGGTCGGCGCGGCCGCGCGTGTCTGCGTCTGTGTCATGGTCGGAAGCCTGCCGGGAGCGGGCGCCGAGCCCGCCACACACGCGTCACGAGCTCCCCGTGACCTTTGTCAGCCGGCTCCCAGCCGTCTGACAGGCCCTGCCGGCGGGGCACAATGCCTCGCATGCGCGCACTCGTCCTGGCCGGCGGCGGAGCGGCCGGCAACGCCTGGGAGCTCGGCCTGCTCGCCGGCCTCGCCGACGCAGGTCTCGACGTGACCGACGCCGACGTCGTCATCGGCACGTCGGCCGGGTCCACCGTGGCCGCCCAGGTGACGAGCGGCTCCCCGCTCGCCGAGCTGTATGCCGCCGTCCTCGCCGAGTCGGCGCCGTCCCGGCCTGCAGGTCGGGAAGGGCAGGCAGGCCCGGCTCGGGGGTCCGGCCCCGCCCGGGGCGTCACGGGAGGCGCCTACCTGGACTGGTCGAACGACGTCATCGCCGCGGCATCGGACCCGGCCGACATGAGGCGCCGGATGGGCGCGGCGGCCCTCGAGCGCATGGGTTCCGACGACTCGGGCACGTCCCGGTGGCGCGACGTCGTCGCCTCCCGGCTGCCCGGCAGCCGGTGGCCCGACCGGTGGGTGCTCATCGCGGCCGTCGACGCCCGCACCGGTGAGCCGGTCGTCTTCGACCGTGACAGCGGCGTCGACCTGGTCGACGCGGTCGCTGCCAGCACCTCGGCGATGACGCCCTACCGCATCGGCGAGCGCTGGTACCTCAACGGCGGCTACCGGCGCAGCGAGAACGCCGACCTCGCCGCCGGGTGCGAGCGCGTGCTCGTGCTGTCGCCGTTCGGCGGCAGGTCGCGGATGCCTGCTGCCTGGGGCATGGACCTCGCGACCCAGGTGCGCCAGCTGCGCGAGGCGGGCAGCCGGGTCGAGACGGTCTTCCCCGACGCCGGGGCAGGGGCCGTCTTCGACGCGAACGCCCTCGACCCGTCCAACCGACCGCAGGCGGCGCGCGGCGGGTTCGAGCAGGGACGGTCACTGGCCGCGACGCTCGCCGTGCTCTGGCGTTGAGGCCCGGCTTCGCGCCGCGGCCTCGCGCCCGGCCTGCAGGCTACGAGCGCGACCCGACCGCAAGGGCGATCCGTGGGACCTCCTGCGTGGCGGGGTTGGCCGCGATGCGGGTGACCCGCATGACGCGTCCGCTCTCGACGTCCCACGCGAGGACCCACGACCCGTGCGCGCCCACGGTCTGCAGCAAGGCGGTGTGCGCGTCCGCCCAGCCCAGCACCGAGCAGCACCGGGTCACTCGTCCCACCTGGCCGTCGGGGTTCTCGGGTGCAGCCAGGACGGCCGCCGACCCGTTGCCGGGCCGGACGGCGACGATCCCCTGGTAGATGGGGCCGTTGCCGCGCCGGATGAGCGGGTGGGTGACGTCCTGGTCGAGGAACGCCCCGGTGGCGACCCACCGCCCCGACCCGACGACCGGTCCCCACAGCTCGGTGACCGGCGCTGTCACGAAGCGCTCGCCGACCGGGGCCTTCGAGCTCGCGTCGAAGCGGGAGACCCGCAGCGACGGCGCGCCCGGCGCCACCTCGAGCGCGGTCGCACCGTCGGGCACCGAGGCGTCGGCCGGCACCGCGGGGGCGCCCGGCGACGAGGTGTCGAGCGTCCACGCCTGCGCCCCCGCGCGCACGAGGACCTTGCCGGCGGCCGCATCCCACGCCGCCGAGTCGACGTACGGCGAGGGCACGGCATACGAGGTGACCGAGCCGTCCCGCACGTCGAGCCGCACCACCTTCCCCGGCTGCGGGAACACGACCCAGCGCCCGGCGCCGAACGCCCGCGGCCCCAGCGGCGCACCGGTGACGCCGGCCCGGTCACGCGTCGGCGCCAGCAGCAGGCGGTCCACGACGACCTGGTCCCCCTCGGCCGTCACGAGAACCGGTCGGTAGCCGCCCCCGTCGCGGCGCAGGACCACGGCGACCACGTCGCGAGGGGGCGTGGAGAGGGTCGACAGACGGGTGCTGGGCCCGTAGGCGTCGACGACCTGGGGCAGCCCCGCCTCGTACAGCGGCAGCCCGCCCTCGACCCCCTCGAGCGGGAGCACCGCGTAGGGAGTGCGGTCGCCGAGGGTGCCGGTGGTCGGGGGTGTCGTCACCGAGTAGCTCGGCACCGGGTGGGGGTTCCCACCACCGGTGACCTGCAGGGCCGCCACTGCGAGCGCCGCCACGGCGACCGCACCGACGCCACCGGTCACCGCGCGGCGCCGGCGCGCGCGTTCCTGCAGGGCACCACCCCACGCGTCGTCGACGAGGTCCACCTCGACGAGGTCGGCGGAGGCGCGCTGGAGCAGGGCACCGAGGTCGCGTTCGGTCACGGCAGCGCCTCGCCCGCCAGGCCGGCCTCGAGGTCCGGCACGCGGGTACGCAGCCGGGCGAGGGCGGCGCGGGCCAGACCCTCCACGGCGGCGGCCGAGGTCCCCAGCACCTCCGCGCTGTCGTCCACGCTGCGCTCCTCGAGGTACCGCAGCACCACCACGGCCCGCTGCTTCGGCGTCAGCGCGGCCAGCGCCTCGTGGACGTCGACCCGGTCGGTCCGCGCCGGACCGTCGTCGTCCAGCTGCAACAGCGCCCCGGCGATGGACTCCCTGCGGGCACGGCGCAGGGCCGACAGGGCGTCGCGGTACAGCACCCGGCGGACGTGGGCGTCGGGGTCGCCGGCGCGCACGCGGTCCCAGCGCAGGGCCAGCGAGGTGAAGGCGCGGCGGCACACCTCCTCGGCGACCCCTGCATCACCGCACAGCAGGTATGCCGCGCGCAGGAAGGAGTGCTGCCGCGCCCGCACGTAGCGGGCGAAGTCCTCGTCGACCTCGTGCTGCACCCGAAACCCCTCTCCAGCGCGATTCTCCCCCTCCTCGCGCGGGACGGCACAGCAGCAGGGCGCAGGGCCCGGCGGCTCCGCAGGCTGCTCGGACGCCTGCGCCCCCTGCCCACGACGGGTCGCGGAGAGGGGGCGCAGGCGGTGCGCGGGACGTCAGCAGCCGAGCAGGCGGCTGCCGAGGTACTCCTCGACCTCGTCGAGCGAGACGCGCTCCTGGGCCATCGTGTCGCGCTCGCGCACCGTGACGGCCTGGTCCTCGAGGGTGTCGAAGTCCACCGTGACGCAGAACGGGGTGCCGATCTCGTCCTGGCGGCGGTAGCGGCGGCCGATGGCGCCGGCGTCGTCGAAGTCGATGTTCCAGTTCCGGCGCAGGCGGGCCGCGAGGTCGCGGGCCTTGGGCGACAGGTCCGCGTTGCGCGACAGCGGCAGCACGGCGGCCTTGACCGGCGCGAGCCGGCGGTCGAGCTTGAGCACGACGCGCTTGTCGACACCGCCCTTGGTGTTGGGCGCCTCGTCCTCGGTGTAGGCGTCGACGAGGAAGGTCATGAGGCTGCGGGACAGGCCGGCTGCGGGCTCGATGACGTAGGGGGTGTAGCGCTCACCGCTGGCCTGGTCGAAGTAGACGAGGTCGGTGCCCGAGTGCTTGCTGTGCGTCGTGAGGTCGAAGTCGGTGCGGTTGGCGATGCCCTCGAGCTCACCCCACTCCGAGCCGGTGAAGTTGAAGCGGTACTCGATGTCGACCGTGCGCTTGGAGTAGTGCGACAGCTTGTCGGCCGGGTGCTCGTAGTGCCGCAGGTTGTCCGGGTTGATGCCGAGGTCGGTGTACCAGCGCGTGCGCTCGTCGATCCAGTACTGGTGCCACTCCTCGTCCTCACCGGGCTTGACGAAGAACTCCATCTCCATCTGCTCGAACTCGCGGGTGCGGAAGATGAAGTTGCCGGGGGTGATCTCGTTGCGGAAGCTCTTGCCGGTCTGGCCGATGCCGAACGGCGGCTTCCTGCGCGAGGCGTTCATGACGTTGAGGAAGTTCACGAAGATGCCCTGAGCCGTCTCGGGCCGCAGGTAGTGCAGGCCGGACTCGTCCTCGATGACGCCGAGGTAGGTCTTGAGCATCATGTTGAACTCGCGCGGCTCGGTCCACGCGCCGCGGGTGCCGCAGTTCGGGCAGGCGATCTCGGCCAGCGGGATCGAGTCGGGGTCGACCTCGGCCTCGCCCGCACCCTTCTTGGCGTTCTTCTTCTCGGCGATGGCCTCCTGCATGTGGTCCACGCGGAAGCGCTTGTGGCAGGACTGGCACTCGGTGAGCGGGTCGGTGAACTCGCCGACGTGGCCGCTGGCGACCCAGGTCTGGCGCGGCAGGATGATCGAGGAGTCGAGGCCGACGACGTCGTCGCGACCGGTGACCATGGACTTCCACCACTGGCGCTTGATGTTCTCCTTGAGCTCCACGCCGAGCGGGCCGTAGTCCCAGGCAGACCTCGTACCGCCGTAGATCTCGCCGCTGGGGAAGACGAAGCCCCGGCGCTTGCAGAGGGAGACGACGGTGTCGATGGTGGAGGGCGCTGCCATGCGGGCAAGGCTACTGTGCGGCTGTCGCGGCCTCGACGGGGTGTCCCGGGGGCTGCGCGGCCCGTCGTAGGGTTTCGCCCGTGGCCACGACGACACGCCAGCGGATCGAGTCCGCCAGCCTGCCCCTGCTCCAACGACTCAACCGGCTGCCGCGCGCCGTGCCGTTCCTCGTGGTCCTGGCCCTCATGGTGGGCGGGATCGCGCTCCCCGGCCTCGGCTGGCTGCTGCTCGTGCCGGTCGTCCTCTTCCTCGTGTGGACGCTCTACCTGGGCTGGCCTGCGCTGGACGGCGGCGCCCGCGCGGGTCGCGCCACGGTCGTCATCATGGCCCTCGCCATCACGATCATCCAGGCGGTGCCGCGCGCCTGACGGGCCCGCGACGCGCCCCTCACGGCCCCCGACGCGCCCGTGCCGCGCCCTGACGCGCACCACCTAGTTGACAACGATTCTCATTTCAGATGAGAATCGTTGTCATGTTGCTCCGCCGCTCGGTCACCGTCCTCGGGCTCACCGCCCTGGCCCTGGCGGGCGTCACGGCCTGCGGCTCCGGCACGGGCACCGCGGCCGACGGGAGCAGGCGCCTGGCCGTCTCGGCAGCGTTCTACCCGCTCGAGTACCTCGTGCACCGGGTCGGCGGCGACCACGTCGAGGTGCAGGGCCTGACCAAGCCGGGCGGCGAGCCGCACGACATCGAGCTCACCCCGCGCCAGGTGGGCGCCATGGCCACCGCCGACCTGGTCGTCTACGAGAGGGGCTTCCAGCCCGCGGTCGACCAGGCGGTGCGGCAGGACGCGTCCCGCCAGGCGTTCGACGTCTCCCCCGCCGCCGACCTGTCCCTCGTCAGCACGGAGGCGGGCCACGCCGGCGAGAGCCAGTCGACCGCCGCCGCGCACGGTGCGGTCGACCCCCACTTCTGGCTGGACCCGCAGCGCTACGCGGCGGTCGCCCAGTCCGTCGCCGACCGGCTGGCCGCGCTCGACCCAACCCACGCCACGGCATACCGGGACAACGCGGCGGCGCTGCGGGCGGACCTGACCGCACTCGACACCGAGTACCGCACAGGGCTCGCGAGCTGCCGCAGCAAGGACCTCGTGACCTCGCACGCCGCCTTCGGCTACCTCGCGCAGCGCTACGGCCTGCACCAGGAGGGCATCACCGGCCTCGACCCCGAGGCGGAGCCCAACCCGGCCGAGCTGGCCGCGGTGGCCGCGCACGTGCGCGCGGTGGGCGCGAGGACCATCTATGCCGAGACGCTCGTCAGCCCCGCCGTCGCCGACACCCTTGCGCGCGAGACGGGGGCGCGCGTCGCGGTGCTCGACCCCATCGAGGGCATCACCTCCGACAGCCGCGGCACCGACTACCTCGCGGTGATGCGCAGCAACCTGCAGGTCCTCCGATCCGGACAGGAGTGCACATGACGACGACACCGATCCTCCAGCTGGAGGGCGCCGCCTTCGGCTACGGCGACCACGCCGTCATCAGCGGGGTGGACCTGACGGTGTCGGCCGGCGAGGTCGTGGCCGTCCTCGGGCCGAACGGGTCGGGCAAGTCCACGCTGGTGCGCGGGCTGCTCGGGCTGAACGACCACGTCGCCGGCCGCGCCCTGCTGTTCGGCGTCCCCCGCGACGACTTCACCCAGCACTCTCGCATCGGCTACGTGCCGCAGCGCCACACCCTCTCCTCCTCCGTGCGTGCCACGGTCCGAGAGGTCGTGGCCGCGGGCCGCCTGTCCCACCACCGCTGGTGGGCACCGGTCCTGCGCACCGCCCACGAGACGGCGGTCGTCGACCGGGCCGTCGAGCTGGTGGGCCTGTCAGACCGTCCCGGGGCCGACGTGACCACCCTGTCCGGTGGGCAACAGCGCCGCGTGCTCATCGCCCGCGCGCTGGCGTCCGAGCCCGACGTGCTGATCATGGACGAGCCCACGGCCGGCGTCGACGTCGCCAACCAGCGCGTGCTCGCCGACGTCATGGCCCGGCTCGCCGCCGCGGGCACCACGATGGTCGTCGTCACGCACGAGCTGGCCGCACTCGCCGAGGTCGTGACGCGCGTGGTCGTCGTCGACGACGGCAGGATCCGGTTCGACGGACCGCTGGACGAGTACGCGTCCGGTCGCCACGAGCGGCACGACGGCCACCACGACGACCACGACGACCACGTGCCGACCCGCGTCTTCACCCCGAGCGCCGGCCCCGTCGACCCCCGCGCTGGTGGACCCCGATGACCCGCCGCGACGGGGCTGCCCCCCGCACGGCCCCCGCCCCGGAGTTCGCTCCGTCCCCGCAGTCCCACGTCCAGGAGGTCCCCCGATGACCGAGCTCCTCGCCCTGGGCTTCATGCGCCAGGCGCTCGTCGCCGCCGTGCTCGTCGGCCTCGCCGCCCCCCTCGTCGGCGTCTTCCTGGTGCAGCGACGGCTCTCGCTCATCGGCGACGGGATGGGCCACGTCGCCCTGGCCGGTGTCGCCGTCGGCGTGCTGACCGGGCAGGCGCCCGTCCTGACCGCACTCGTGGCAGCGGTCGCCGCCGCCGTGGGCATCGAGCTGATCCGCGCCAGCGGGCGCACGAGCGGCGACATCGCCCTGGCGGTCATGTTCTACGGCGGCATCGCCGCGGGTGTCGTCATCATCGCGAAGTCGCCGTCGAGCTCACCCGCCAACCTGACGGCATACCTCTTCGGCGCGATCACGACCGCCGACCAGCGCGACCTGTGGGTGTTCGCCGGGCTGGCGCTCGTGGTCCTGCTCGCCACCTGGCTGCTGCGCCCGTGGCTGTTCGCGGTCGCCAACGACGAGGAGTACGCGCGGGCCTCCGGGCTGCCCGTGACCGGGCTCAACATCGCCCTGGCGGTGCTGACCGCCGTCACCGTGGTCGTCTCGATGCGCGTGGTGGGCCTGCTGCTCATCTCCGCGCTGATGATCATCCCGAACGCGACCGCCCAGCTGCTCGGCCGCTCCTTCCGGTCTTCCGTGCGGTGGGCCGTGCTGATCGGCGTGCTGTCGAGCGTCGGCGGCGTGGTCACCTCGTTCTACGCCGAGACGCCGTCCGGCGGGACGATCGTGCTGCTGGCGATCGGCGCGTTCGTGGCGGTCTCGGCCGCCTCGGCCCTCGTCGCCAGGAGCCGGGCTCGCCGGCACCGCCGCGCGGAGCGGCACGACCACGAGCACGGTCCCGACTGCGGCCACCCCGCCGTGGCGCACGGCGACCACGTCGACTACCTCCACGGCGACCACCGGCACGCCGCGCACGAGGGGCACTGGGACGAGCACGCCGCGCACGAGGCGCACGGGGACGAGGTGGCCGCCGACGTCGTCGCCCCCGGCGCTTCGAGGGACGACCAGGACGAGCATGCCCACACCAGCACCCACGGAGGCACCCGATGACGACCACCCCGCGCAGGCCCACGCGTCAGCGGTCCGCCGTGGCGGCGGTCCTCTCGGGCAGCTCGGAGTTCCGCTCCGCCCAGGAGCTGCATGCCCTCCTGCGCGAGTCCGGCGACCCGGTGGGGCTCGCCACCGTCTACCGCAACCTGCAGGCGATGGCGGCCGACGGCGAGATCGACATGCTGCGCACCGACGAGGGCGAGGCCGTCTACCGCGCGTGCTCCACGGGCCACCACCACCACCTGGTGTGCCGCGAGTGCGGGCGGGCGGTCGAGGTCGAGGGGCCTGCGGTCGAGTCCTGGGCCGCCGCCGTCAGTGCGGCCCACGGGTTCCGCGACGTCGAGCACACCGTCGAGATCATCGGCACCTGCGCCGACTGCGCCTCCGCCTGACCCCGCGCGGCACGACCCCCTGCTGTCCCGGCACCACCCACTGCTGCCCCGGCACCACCCTCTGCTGGCCCGGCACCACCCTCAGCTGGCCCGGCACGACCCTCTGCTGCGTCGGCACGACCCTCTGCTAGCAGACCTTCGTGCTCTCAGCACAGGGTGCACCGTCTGCTGGGGACACCCACCTCTGCTGAGTGGAGGCACTCGTGCGGCCCAGCCGGAAACGCACCGCCTGCGGGAACAAGCCACCCATCACCCGGTTGGACAACCTGGCTGGACATCACAGCTAGCCGCGCTCCTCGGCGATGCTGTTGCCGCCGTCGACGACCAGGCACTGGCCGGTCATGTAGGACGCGCCGGGGCTGCAGAGGAACGCCACCGCGGCGGCGACCTCGTCGGGCGTCGCGCTGCGGCCCACCGGCGTCAGCCGGCCGTGTCGCACCTCGTCCGCAGTCTGGCTGCCGGTCGCGACCCAGCCCGGAGCGACCGCGTTCGCCGTGATGCCGCGGCCTGCGTAGTCGACCGCCACCGACCGGGCCAGGCCGACGAGACCGGCTTTCGCGGCGGCATACCCGGCCTCGCCACGCATGGCCATCACGGTCCCGGTCAGGGACGACACCATGACGACCCTGCCCCAGCCAGCCTCCTCCATCGCCGGCAGCGCGGCCCTCGTGACGAGGAAGGCGGTGTCGAGGTTGCGCGCGAGTGCCAACCGCCACCGGTCGGGGTCCATCGCCCCGGCCGTGCCGGACTCGGTGCCGCCGGAGGACGTCACGTCCACGGCCGGCGAGGCGACGCTCGTCATGCCCGCGTTGTTGACGACGACGGTGGGCGCGCCCAGTGCGCGCGTGACGTCGGCGAGCACCCGGCCCACCTGTTCGGGGTCGGTGAGGTCGCCCACCAGCCCGACCGCCGGTGTGCCGGTCGCCTCGAGCTCGGCCGCACGCTCGAGCGCACGGTCCGTCGTCGCGGCGACCGCGACTGCCGCCCCGAGGGCGCCGAGCAGCCGGGCGGTGGCCATGCCGATGCCGTCCGGGGCACCGGCGCCGGTGACGAGGGCGACGCGCCCGCGCAGGTCGAACGCCTCGGGCAGCGTGACCGAGGCCCCGCTGACGCCGTCGCCTCCGCTCACGCCGTCCCCCCGGTCATGCGGACGGTTCCGCGCGGTCGACGGCACCGCCGTACCGGCGGTCGCGCGCGGCATACGTCTCGATCGCCTGCCACAGGTGGCGCCGGTCGTAGTCGGGCCACAGCGTGTCCTGGAAGACCATCTCGGCGTAGGCGCTCTGCCACAGCAGGAAGTTGCTGGTCCGCTGCTCCCCCGACGACCGCACGAACAGGTCGACGTCGGGCATGTCCGGCTCGGGCAGGTAGCGCGCGATCGTCTTCTCGTCGATCGAGCCGGGCTTCAGCTTGCCGCGCTGCACCTGCTCGGCGACCCGCTGCACGGCGTCGGCGATCTCGGCGCGGCCGCCGTAGTTGACGCAGAAGTACAACGTCAGCCCGGTGTTGTCCTGGGTGAGCTCCTGCGCGGTCTCGAGTTCCTTGATGACCGACCCCCACAGCCGCGGACGCCGTCCGACCCAGCGCATCCGCACGCCCCACTCGTGGAGCTGGTCGCGCCGGCGCCGGATCACGTCGCGGTTGAAGCCCATGAGGAAGCGCACCTCGTCGGGGCTGCGCTTCCAGTTCTCGGTCGAGAACGCGTACGCCGACAGGTGGCCGACCCCGATCTCGATGGCACCGGCGACCACGTCGAGCAGCGCGGCCTCGCCCGCCTCGTGCCCCCTGGTCCGCGGGAGCCCGCGCTGGTTGGCCCAGCGCCCGTTGCCGTCCATCACGACGGCGACGTGGTCGGGCACCAGCTCGCGCGGGACCGGTGGCGGCGTCGCGCCACTCGGGTGCGGGAAGGGCTTCGCGTATGCCGCGCTCACGCCTCCCCCGTCCGTCCGGCCAGCGCGGCGTGGGCCTGCGCGACGCGCTCCACCGGCGCGGCCTCGACGGGCGGTGGGGCCGACCACGTGATGGCCGGGTTGGTCTCGGGGCGGTCGGGGTCGCGGCGGTCCACGAGGCGCAACGATCGCACACCGCGCTCGAGGTGCCACTGCAGGAACGCGCTCGCCAGGCTGCTCGCCTCGCGCCGGTGCCGGCCGGACGAGGCGTCCGCGATGACCCAGTCCCCGGCGAGCAGCGACGCCAGCAGCGACAGGGTCTCCGGGGCGGGCGCCGCCGACGCGGGCGGGCGGCAGGAGGGGCAGACCGTGCCACCGGACGCGAGGTTGAACGCGCGGTGCGGGCCGGGCGCGCCGCAGCGGGCGCAGTCGTGGAAGCTCGGCGCCCACCCGGCGATCGCGAGCGCCCGCAGCAGGTAGGCGTCGAGGACCAGCCCCGGGTCGTGCAGGCCCTCGGCCATGGAGCGCAGCGCGCCGGCGAGCAGCAGGTACTGCTGCAGGTTCGGCTCGCGCTCCTCGGTGAGCCGGTCGGCGGTCTCGAGCATCGCCGCCGCAGCGGTGTACGTCGTGTAGTCGCGCGCCAGCACGTCGCCCCAGCTAGCGATCGACTCCGCCTGCGTCACCGTGTCGAGCGAGCGCCCCTCGTAGCACTGGACGTCGACGTGCATGCCGGGCTCGAGCCGCGCACCGAACCGGCTCTTGGTCCGCCGGACGCCCTTGCCCACCACGCGCACCTTGCCCAGGCGCCGCGTCAGCAGCGTGACGATGCGGTCCGCCTCACCCAGCTTCTGGGTGCGCAGGACGATGCCTTCGTCGCGGTACAGGGGCACCTGACCATTCTCTCAACCCGGCGCCCTGTTCGCGGGAGGCGGGCCGGTGGGCGCTGGGCCGCCGAGGGCCAATGGTCCGGGCGGGCCGGTGGACCAGTCCACGACACGCGTCCACCACTAGAACATGTGTTCGAACGAGGCGTATGCTCGGGGCATGACGGCTGCATGGCAGGCATCGCTGCTCGACACCGGCGAGGACGTCGCCCTGCACGACCTGGACGCGGGGCTCAGCAGGACGCCCCTGTCGAGGGGTGCGTGGGTCGACTACCGGCCCGGCTGGCTCGCCGGCGCGGACGGGGTGTTCGACGAGCTCCACCACGACGTGCCGTGGAAGGCCGAGCGCCGCGAGATGTACGAGCGGGTCGTGGACGTCCCGCGGCTGCTGAAGTTCTACGAGGAGGGCGAGCGCCTCCCCCACCCCGTGCTCGCCGAGGCGCGGGAGGCCCTGAGCCGCCGGTATGCCGCGGAGCTGGGTGAGCCGTTCGTCACCGCCGGCATGTGCCTCTACCGCGACGGCAGGGACTCGGTGGCCTGGCACGGCGACCGCATCGGCCGGTCCAAGGACTCCGACACGATGGTGGCGATCCTCTCGGTCGGCTCGGCGCGCTCGCTCATGCTCCGGCCGCGCGGCGGCGGCTCATCGATCGGCTTCTCGCTCGGGCACGGGGACCTGGTGGTCATGGGTGGCTCCTGCCAGCGCACCTGGGACCACTGCATTCCCAAGACGACCAAGGCCGTCGGCCCCCGGATCTCCATCCAGTTCCGCCCTCGCGGCGTCCGCTGACTCAGGCGGAGGCGGACTCCCGCTCGGCCCGGTTCACGGCGGAGAGCACGGCGGTCAGCGAGGCCTTGACGATCGAGGCGTGCAGGCCGACGCCCCACAGCACCCGGTCGCCGACGGCGCACTCGACGTAGGCCGCGGCGCGCGCGTCGCCACCGGCGGACAAGGCGTGCTCGGCGTAGTCGAGCACGCGCACGTCCACCCCGAGGGTCGACAGCGCGTCGATGAACGCCGCGATCGGGCCGTTGCCGCTGCCCTCGACCGTGACCTCCTGGCCGTGGTCGAGCATGGTGGCCGTGATGCGGTCGACCCCGCCGTCCTCGGTGATGAGCGAGTGCGTGACCGGCGTGAACCGGCCCCAGGTGTTCGCGCCGCCGTCCACCGCCGGCAGGTACTCGTCCTGGAAGACCTCCCAGAGCTGCGCGGCGCTGACCTCGCCGCCCTCGGTGTCGGTCTTGGCCTGGACGACCCCGCTGAACTCGATCTGCAGGCGGCGCGGCAGGTCGAGCTGGTGCTCCTTCTTGAGCAGGTAGGCGACACCGCCCTTGCCGGACTGGCTGTTGACGCGGACCACGGCCTCGTACGAGCGGCCGACGTCGTGCGGGTCGATGGGCAGGTACGGAACGCCCCACACGAGCTCGTCGATGGACTTCCCGGACGCGGCCACCTGGCGCTCCATGTCCTCGAAGCCCTTCTTGATCGCGTCCTGGTGGGACCCGGAGAACGCCGTGAAGACGAGGTCGCCGCCCCACGGGTGCCGCTCTGCGACGGGGAGCTGGTTGCAGTGCTCGACCGTGCGACGGATCTCGTCGAGGTCGGAGAAGTCGATCTCGGGGTCGATCCCCTGGCTGAACAGGTTCATGCCCAGCGTCACGAGGTCGACGTTGCCGGTGCGCTCGCCGTTGCCGAACAGGCAGCCCTCGATCCGGTCGGCGCCGGCGAGGTAGCCCAGCTCGGCTGCGGCCACGCCGGTGCCACGGTCGTTGTGCGGGTGCAGACTGACGACGATCGACTCGCGCCGCTCGAGGTGGCGGACCATCCACTCGATCGAGTCCGCGTACACGTTCGGCGTCGCCATCTCGACCGTGGCGGGGAGGTTGATGATCATCTTGTGGTCGGGCGTCGGGTCGATGACGTCGGCGACCTCGTTGCAGATCCGCACCGCGAACTCGAGCTCGGTGCCGGTGTAGGACTCGGGGCTGTACTCGTAGTAGACCGTCGTGTCGGGGATGGTCTCCTCGAGCTTGCGGCACAGGCGTGCGGCCTGCAGGGCGATGTCGACGATCCCGTCCTGGTCGAGCCCGAACACGACCCGGCGCTGGAGCACGGACGTCGAGTTGTAGAAGTGCACGATCGCCTGCTTGGCGCCGCGGATCGCGTCGAACGTGCGCTCGATGAGGTGGTCGCGGCACTGCGTCAGCACCTGGATCGTCACGTCGTCGGGGATCATGTCGTCCTCGATGAGCATGCGCACGAAGTCGAAGTCGGTCTGGCTCGCCGACGGGAAGCCGACCTCGATCTCCTTGTAGCCCATGCGGACGAGCAGCTCGAACATCCGCTTCTTGCGGTCCAGGCTCATCGGGTCGATGAGCGCCTGGTTGCCATCGCGCAGGTCGACCGCGCACCAGCGCGGTGCCTTCTCGATGACCTTGGTGGGCCACGTGCGGTCGGGGAGGTCCACCGCGATCTGGTCCTGGAACGGCACGTACTTCGCGACCGGCATACCCGACGGCTGCTGGGGGTGGATCATGGTGTCTCGCCTAACGATTCGCTGGGGTGGCCAGGTGGGGCCTCAGCCGGCAACGCGAACTCCGCGACGAGGGGCGGCTGATCGGTCAGGCCCCGCCGCGGCGGCGAAGGAGGAGGCGCGAGGAACGCACGCGTCGAGGGTATGCCGGTCCGCGGCATCCGTCCAACGTGCGGTTGGGTGCGCCCACGATCCGGACAGGGCCGACCTCGGCGGTCACGACGAGAAGGGAAAGATCCCGGAGTACGCGTTCAGGGCCGGCTGGCCGCCGAGGTGGGCGTAGAGGACGGTCGAGTCCCTCCCGATCTCGCCCGAGGTCACCAGGTCGACGAGGCCCGCCATCGACTTCCCCTCGTAGACGGGGTCGATGATCATCCCCTCGAGCCGCCCGCTGAGCAGGATCGCATCGACGGTCGACTCGACCGGGATGCCGTAGCGGTCCCCGGCCCACCCCTCGAGCACCGTGACCTCGTCGTCGCGCAGCTCGCGCTCGAGCCCGATGAGCGAGGCCGTGTGCCGGGCGATGCGGTCGACCTGGGCGCGGGTCTTCTCCAGTGTGGCGGATGCGTCGATGCCGAGGACCCGGCGCGGTCGGCCGCCGGCGTCCTCGAGCGCGGCGAAACCTGCGACCATGCCGGCGTGCGTCGAGCCGGTGACCGTGCAGACCACGACGGTGTCGAAGAAGACGCCGAGCTCGCGCTCCTGCTCGGCCACCTCGTACGCCCAGTTCGCGAAGCCGAGCCCGCCGAGGCGGTGCTCCGAGGCGCCGGCCGGGATGCCGTACGGCGTGCCACCGGCCTCCTCGACCTCGCGCAGCGCGTCCTCCCACGACGTGCGGATGCCGATGTCGAAGCCGTGCGGGTCGAGCCGGCTGTCGGCGCCCATGATCCGCGACAGCAGGATGTTGCCGACCCTGTCGTTGACGGGGTCGTCCCACTCGACCCACTTCTCCTGCACGAGCCGGCACTTCAACCCCAGCTTCGCGGCGACCGCGGCGACCTGGCGGGTGTGGTTCGACTGGTAGCCGCCGATGGAGACGAGCGTGTCCGCACCCGAGGCGAGGACGTCGGGGACGATGTACTCGAGCTTGCGGGTCTTGTTGCCCCCGAACGCCAGGCCGCTGTTGCAGTCCTCGCGCTTGGCCCACACCTGCGCGCCGCCGAGGTGGGCCGTGAGCCGGTCGAGCCGGTGCACCGGGCTGGGACCGAAGGTGAGGGGGTAGCGGTCGAAGTCGGCGATGCTCACAGCGTGCCTCCGGTGGCGCGGTCGAGGAGTGGGACGAGGGTCTGCCAGGTGAGGGTGCTCGCACGTGCGGCGGCCTCGGGGTCACGGGCGGTGCACGCCGCGATGAGCTGGTCGTGCAGCCGCACGGACCCGCGCGCGTCGAGCGAGCCGAACCGCAGCCGCTCCACGCGGCGCAGGACCGGCGTGTACTGCTCGAGCACGTCGCGGACCGCTTCGTTGCCCGCCGCCCGCACCGGTATGCCGTGCAGCTCGTCGTCCGCGGCGAGCGCGGCCTCGGCGTCGCCGCGCCGCAGGGCCCGGCTGAACCGCCGGTTCGCGTCAGCCATGGCGGCGAGGTCGTCGGCGGTGAGCTGCGCGACCGCGGCCCGGACGGCCACCTCGTGGACGGCTGCGACCACGGCCTGGGCGTCCCTGGTGGCGCGGGCGTCGAGGGACGCCACGCGGGTGGAGCGCCCCGGTGTCGCGGTGACGAGCCCTGCCTGTTGCAGCCTGAGGAGCGCCTCGCGGACCGGGGTGCGGCTCACGCCGAGCCAGGCGGCGAGCTCCTGGTCGCGGACGACCTCGTCCGGCTCGAGGGTGCCGTCGACGATGGCCGCCCTCAGGCGCTGGTAGACGTCGTCGCGCAGCAGCTGTCGCGGCAGCGTCGCAGTCGCGGGCGTGGGGACAGGCACGCGATATATTGCATATCAGAGGCCCGCCCCCAGTCAAGCGGCTGCCCGGCGCACCAGCTTGACCAGCGCCACGAGAATCGCGATCGACGCGCCGACGATGCCGATGCCGAGGAACACCCGCGCCACCAGCTCCCAGTCGAAGCCACCGGGGGCGAAGTGGACTGGGAAGACCTGCCACAGCCGCACCATGGCGGCCAGGCCGACGAGGTTCTGGACGAGGTCCCCGCCTGCGCGTACCCACGGCGGGTCGGCGACGGCATACAGGAGGTTGGCCAGCAGGCCGACGACGATGGAGGCGTTGACCCAGCCGAGCACCAGGCGGGTGTCGTCGGTGAGGAACGGCACCGCGTCCCAGCCGGGCCACCCGTTCACCGCCACCAGCAGGAGCGCGTTGACGACGGCTCCCGCGACGTAGCCCACCCGGCGCTGGGTCCGCGTGGGGGGCGTGCGGGTCGGGGACGTCCGGGTCCGGGGTTCGGTGGTGGGGCTCGTCATGGTGCACCTCCGCGTCTGCTCACCACCACACGACCGCCGCGAGGAGACGGGCGACAGTGCCGAAGGTCCGTCGGTAGGTTCGGCACATGATGATCCGGCCCGACACCCTGGCGGCCATCAAGGCGGGTGACGTCGACCTCGCCTTCCGCCGGTGGGACCGACCCCGGGTGCTCGTCGGCACGCGGCTGCGCACGCGGGTCGGGGTCCTCGAGGTGACCAGCGTCGACCAGGTCGCCCCGTCACGGATCACGGCCGCCGAGGCGCGCCGTGCGGGCTCGCCCTCGCTGGCCCACCTGCGCGGGATGCTGGAGATGAAGGCGGACCGACCCGCCTGGCGCGTCGGGCTGCGGTATGCCGGGGCCGACCCGCGCGAGGAGCTGCGCGCCGCCGTGCCGGACGCCGAGGAGGTGGCCGCCATCCGCCGGCGGCTGGACCGGCTCGACGCCGCATCGTCGGTCGGCCCGTGGACGCGCACGACCCTCGCGATCATCGACCGCTCCCCCACCGTGCGCGCGCCGGAGCTCGGACGCGACACCCCGTCGTTCAAGCGGGACGTCCGCAAGCTCAAGGAGCTCGGGCTCACCGAGTCGCTCGACATCTGCTACCGGCTCTCCCCGCGGGGTGCCGCGGTGGTGGACGCCGAGTCCGGCTCGCCACGGGCCGAAAGGCAGTCAGCCCCCGACGGCACCCCGCTCCCGCGCATCGGGGCACCGGCCTCGCGGGCCCTGCGTGCGCAGGGCATCTGGACCCTGGAGCAGGTGAGGGCGCTGCGCGAGGACGAGCTGGCCGCGCTGCACGGCGTCGGCCCCGTGGCGGTGCGGTTCCTCCGGGACGCCCTCGCGGAGCGCGGCTGGGGCTTCGCGCCGGGCTGAGTCAGCCGGTCTCCGCGGGGGCGGCCGCGCTCGTCGAGGGCGAGGACCGTGACGCGCGACCACACGGGCCGCCGGCGAGCGGCAGCGCGGCGACCGGGGCGGAGAACAGCACGGCCCCGGCGATGATCGTGCGGCCCATGCCGAACCGCCTCGACAGCCGCCCCGCCGCCACCGTCCCGAGCAGGGCACCCGCCACGAGGTTGACGAAGTTGACCGTGGTGTCGAGGGATCCGCCCCCGGCACACGAAAACGGCGTGCAGGGGCTCCCCCGCACCCGGCACGATGCGGGCATGGCACTTCCTGACGGGTTCTCCGCCCGCCCGCACGCGCCGGCCGACGCCCGGGCCGTCTTCGAGGTCGTGCACGCCGCGGAGACGCACGACATCGGCCAGGCCGCGATCGAGCTCGAGGACATCCAGGGCGACTGGGCGCGCGCCAGCTTCGACCTCGCCACGCAGAGCATCGGCGTGTGGCACGGCGAGCGACTGGCCGCGTTCGGCGAGGTGTTCAAGGGGCGTCGCGCAGAGGCCGCGGTCCACCCCAACTACCGCGGCCGGGGCATCGGCACCTTCGTCGCCGACTGGCTCGAGGAGTGCGCCCGCGCCGGCGGCTCGAAGCTCGTGGGGCAGACCGTCCCCGGCGGCAGCGGCGCCGAGGACTTCTTCAAGGGGCGCGGCTACCGCGAGGGCTGGACGTCGTGGGTGCTCCAGGTCCCGGCCGACAGCGCCATCGAGCCGCAGCCGCTGCCGCAGGGGTATGCGCTGCGCGAGTTCGTGCCCGGCGAAGGCGACGGGCGCACCGCCTTCCAGCTCATCGAGGACGCCTTCAACGAGTGGCCGGACCGGGACCCGTCGAGCTACGAGGACTGGGCGCCCCGGGGCCCGCTGCGGCCCGGCTTCGAGCCGTGGCAGATCCGGTTCGTGACGGACGACAGCGGCACGGAGGTCGGTGTCTGCTACACGATCCTCGCGGGCGACACGGGCTACGTCGACGCGATCGCGGTCCGTCGTGACCAGCGCGGGCTTGGGCTGGCCCGGGCGCTGCTCGTCGACGCCTTCGAGCGCGCCCGCGGCCACGGCGCCACGGTCAGCGAGTTGTCGACGGACTCGCGCACAGGCGCGCTGGGCCTCTACGAGCACGTTGGCATGCACGTCACCCAGACCTGGCGCCACTGGATGACCGACCTCTGACGATCCCGCCCGGCCGGCCCTCGCCCGCCGGTGAGGGGTTTCGCTTCCCCGACCCCGGGGCGAGACTGGGGCGAGGGAGGCGATGTCATGAGCAGTGACGTCCGGCAGGGAGCAGGTCAGGGAGCACGCCAGCCCGGGGGTGGAGGGACGCACCCCGGTGCCGATCCCGAGGCGACCTCTGGGGCGGCCACGGGGACCACGCCGCGGGTCGACGCCAGCGAACGCGAGTCGCGCGCCGTCGCGGAGGAGGCGCGCGAGACCGAGTGGCAGCGGCCCAGCTTCGCCAAGGGGCTCTACCTCGGCCACTTCGACCTCGACCTCGTGCACCCGCACCCGCGGGCCAGCCGTGAGGACGAGGCACGCGGCGAGGAGTTCCTGGCGCGGCTGCGCGAGGTGTGCGCCACCATCGACGGCGCCCGGATCGAGCGCGACGCGAGGATCCCGGACGAGGACCTGGCCCGGCTGGCCGAGATCGGCGCGTTCGGCATGAAGATCCCCCGCGGGTACGGCGGCCTCGGCCTGACCATGTCCGCCTACGGCAAGGCGCTCATGCTCATCGGCTCGGCGCACCCGAGCCTCGGAGCCCTGGTGTCGGCACACCAGTCCATCGGTGTCTCCGAGCCGGTCAAGCTCGTCGGCACGGCCGAGCAGAAGCAGGCCTTCCTCCCCCGCTGCGCCGCGGGCGCGATCTCGGCGTTCCTGCTGACCGAGCCGGACGTCGGCTCGGACCCCGCGCGGATGGCGAGCACGGCCACGCCCACCGACGACGGCACGGCATACCTGCTCGACGGGGTGAAGCTCTGGACCACCAACGGCGTCGTCGCGGAGCTGCTCGTCGTCATGGCGCGGGTGCCCGAGCACGACGGGCACAAGGGCGGGATCACGGCGTTCGTCGTCGAGGGGACGGCCGAGGGCATCACGGTCGAGCGGCGCAACTCCTTCATGGGGCTCAAGGGGATCGAGAACGGGCTGACGCGCTTCCACCAGGTCCGGGTGCCCGCCGAGAACCGGCTCGGCAAGGAGGGCGAGGGGCTCAGGATCGCGCTCACCACCCTCAACGCGGGCCGGCTGTCCATCCCGGCGATGTGCGCGGCCGCGGGCAAGTGGTCGCTCAAGATCGCGCGGGAGTGGTCGGCCGAGCGGGTCCAGTGGGGCCGTCCGGTCGGCGAGCACGGCGCCGTCGCCGAGAAGATCGCGTTCATCGCCGCCACGACCTACGGGCTCGAGTCGGTGCTCGAGCTCTCGGCCCAGCTCGCCGACGCCGGCAGCAAGGACATCCGGATCGAGGCGGCCCTGGCCAAGCTGTGGTCGAGCGAGATGGCGTGGCGGATCGCCGACGAGCTGGTGCAGGTGCGGGGTGGGCGCGGGTACGAGACGGCCGAGTCGCTGCGCGCCCGCGGCGAGCGCGCCGTGCCGGCCGAGCAGATGCTGCGCGACCTGCGGATCAACCGGATCTTCGAGGGCTCGACCGAGATCATGCACCTGCTCATCGCGCGCGAGGCCGTCGACGCCCACCTCAAGGCCGCCGGCGCGCTGGCCGAGAAGGACGCGACGCTCGAGGACAAGGCGCGGGCCGCGGCGGGCGCCAGCGGCTTCTACGCGAAGTGGCTGCCCCAGCTCGTCGCCGGCAGGGGCGCGGTGCCGACGTCGTATGCCGAGTTCGGCCACCTCGCGCGGCACCTGCGGTTCGTCGAGCGGTCCAGCCGCAAGCTGGCGCGTCAGACGTTCTACGGGATGTCGCGGTGGCAGGCGGCGATGGAGTACCGGCAGGCCTTCCTCGGCCGGATCGTCGACATCGGCGCCGAGCTGTTCGCGATGACGGCGGCGTGCAGCCGGGCCGAGATGCTGCGGACCGACGACGAGGCCCGGGGGCGCTCGGCCTACCGCCTCGCCGACACGTTCTGCGAGCAGAGCCGGCTGCGGGTCGAGGCGCACTTCAGGGCCCTCTGGTCCAACACCGACGACGCCGACCGCCGCCTGGCGCAGGGCGTGCTGGCCGGCGACTACACCTGGCTCGAGGAGGGTGTGCTCGACCCGAGCGAGGGCACCGGTCCGTGGATCGCTCCCTGGTCGCCGGGCGCGAGCGAGGTCGAGTCCGTCTGGCGCGCCGTCCGCTGACGTCGTCCGGCGCGGCCGTCTCGACCCCGCTCGCGGGTCGGCCGTCGGCTCAGGAGCAGGTCACGCTCATCTTGTCGAAGGACACGACCGGGTCGAGCGGGTCGACCGCGTTGAACGCGACGTGCGCGACCTCGTGCCCGACCTCGAGGTGGGTGACGCCGTTCGCGTCGACCGCCGACAGCGTGAAGGTCGCCGTGAAGGTGTCGTTGCTGTTCTTCTCGTTCACGTTGAAGTTGCCCCAGACCGTGACGCGGCCGCTGTAGGTCAGGCCGGTCGAGGGCTGCACGAACGACCCCGTCCCCTCGGTCGTGAAGGTCCCCCAGACCTCGTCACCGGCGGGGAACCAGGTCACGTGCATGACCGAGTTGCCGGTGATGGTCGGCGAGATCGTCTCGCCGGTGCAGAAGTCGGTGTCCCCCGTCTCGGTCCACGTACCGTGCTGCGTGACCGTCTGCGTGACCGTGTGCCCGGTTCCCCCGGCCGCTGCGAGCGCCGGGACCGCCTGGAAGGCGACGGCGGACAACCCCGCCGCAGCACCTGCCACCACGATCCGCCCCATGCGTCGTTCCACTGTGAGCTCCTCGCGACAGTGCGTCCGGCACGCCCGTCGCATGCCGGTCCGCCCGTCCAAGGAACACCCGCGGCGCGCGTGCTGCGACCGGCACGAGGAGCAGGGACGAAACGGTCAGATCGCGTAGGTCCGGGGTGCCGTTTGTCACGGGTCGCCCGTTCTGCGACGCCCCTCCGCTCGTCTGTGCACAGATCCCCGTACCACTGCGCAGGGAGCAGATCCGCGCTCAGTGACACGCTCGTCTGTGAGCAGACGAGCGTGTCGGACGACGGGGCTGGCGGGGCGGGGCTGGCGGGGCGGGACGGGACTGGCGGGGCGGGACGGGGCTGGCGGGGCGGGGCTGGAGGGGCGGGGGCGGCGGGGCGGGGCGCCGTCAGCGGCGCTTGAGCAGCTCCTCGGCGACCTGCACGGCGTTGAGAGCCGCGCCCTTGCGCAGGTTGTCGCCGACGACGAAGAGCACGAGGCCCTTGCCCTCGGGGGCGGACTGGTCGACCCGGACGCGCCCGACGAACACCTCGTCGCGGCCCGCAGCCTCGAGCGGGTTCGGGACGTCGCTCACGACGACGCCCGGCGCGCGGCCGAGCAGCTCGAGCGCCTGCTCGGGGCTGAGGTCCTGCGAGAACTCGGCGTGGATCGCCAGCGAGTGGCCGGTGAAGACGGGGACGCGCACGCAGGTGCCCGAGACGCGCAGGTCGGGGATGTGGAGGATCTTGCGCGACTCGTTGCGCAGCTTCTGCTCCTCGTCGGTCTCCAGCGAGCCGTCGTCGACGATCGAGCCGGCCAGCGGGATCACGTTGAAGCCCACGGGAACCGCGTAGACGTTCGGCTCCGGCACGGCGACGGCGCGCCCGTCGAGCGCGAGGCCGCGGGGGTCGCCCGCGGCATAACCACCGCGCAGCTGGGTGTCGAGCTCGGCCACACCCTTGCCGCCCGAGCCGGACACGGCCTGGTAGGACGCGACGGTGAGGCGCACGAGGCCGGCCGCGTCGTGCAGCGGCTTGAGCACCGGCATCGCGGCCATGGTGGTGCAGTTCGGGTTGGCCACGATGCCCTTGGGGACGGTGTCGAGGTCGTCGGCGTTGACCTCGCTCACGACCAGCGGCACCTCCGGGTCCTTGCGCCAGGCGCTGGAGTTGTCGACGACGACGGCGCCGGCAGCCGCGACCTTCGGCGCCCACTCCTTGGAGGTGGAGCCGCCGTTGGAGAACAGCGCGATGTCGAGGCCGGTGAAGTCGGCCGTCGCGGTGTCCTCGACCGTGACGTCCTCGCCCTTCCACGGCAGGGTCGTGCCGGCCGATCGCGCCGACGCGAAGTAGCGCATCTCCTCGACCGGGAAGCCGCGCTCGTCGAGCAGCGCACGCATGACCGAGCCGACCTGTCCTGTGGCTCCGAAGACTCCAACTCGCATGGGACCAAGGATAGGTCGGCTCGGACGGCACCCCGGTCAGCGGCTCACGATGTGGCCGGATCCCCGCGGTCGTTGGCAGGGCTCCCGGCGTCCGTGGTGGTCGACGCGGGGGTCGCCACCGGGTCGCCCACGCCCTCCCCGGGGGGCGGCGTCAGAAGCCCAGGCGCTGCAGCTGCTTGGGGTCGCGCTGCCAGTCCTTGGCGATCTTCACGTGCAGGTCGAGGAACACCTTCTGGCCGAGCAGCGCCTCGATGCCGCGGCGGGCATTCGTACCGACCTCCCGCAGCCGTGAGCCGCCGCGGCCGATGACGATCGCCTTCTGCGACGGCCGCTCGACGAAGACGTTGACCCGCACGTCGAGCAGCGGGTTGTCCGCAGGGCGGCCCTCACGCGGGACCATCTCCTCGACGACCACGGCGAGGGAGTGCGGCAGCTCGTCACGCACGCCCTCGAGCGCGGCCTCGCGGACGAGCTCGGCGATCATGACCGCCTCCGGCTCGTCGGTGAGGACGCCCTCGGGGTAGAGCGGACCCGGCGACGGCGGCAGGTGCGAGGACAGCAGCCGGGCGACGTCGTCGACCTGCGAGCCGTTGGTTGCCGAGCAGGGCACGATCTCGTCCCAGGACCCGAGCTGGTCGATGGCGATGAGGTGCTCGGCCAGGCGCTGCTTGTCGACCAGGTCGGTCTTGGTCGCGATGGCCACGACGGGCTTGCGCTTGGCCCGCTGCACCTCGGCGAGCTCGCGCGCGATGAACGCGTCGCCCGGCCCGGGCTTCTGGTCCGCGGGCAGGCAGAAGCCGATGACGTCGACCTCGAGCAGGGTCTCGCGCACGACGTGGTTGAGCCGCTCCCCCAGCAGCGTCCGCGGCTTGTGCAGCCCGGGGGTGTCGACGAGCACGAGCTGCGACGTGTCGGTGGTGACGATTCCGCGGATGGTGTGGCGCGTGGTCTGCGGCTTGGAGGAGGTGATCGCGACCTTCTGGCCCACGAGGGCGTTGGTCAGCGTCGACTTGCCCGCGTTCGGGCGCCCGACCAGGCACGCGAAGCCGGCGACGTACCCGCCCGACTGCTGCCCGGCATACCCGCCCGCCCGTCCGGCGGCAGGCGTGCCGGAACCGCCCTGCGAGGCGGGGGCGCCTCCACCCGTGGACCCGTTGCGGCTCATGACACTCCTTCGCGCTCGGGCTCCACCGTAGTGGCCGCGGCACCCGCCCCGTGACCGTGCCCCGCGGAGCCCTCCTCGACCCGGACCGGTTCGACGATGACGCTCGCGATCCGGTGCCGGCGGCCGGCCATCCGCTCGGCGGTGAGCCGCAGCCCCGCGACCTCGCAGCTCGAGCCGACGATCGGCACCCGGCCGATCATCTTGCCGATCAGGCCGCCGACGGTGTCGACCTCGTCCTCCTCGATCTCGACGTCGAACAGGTCCGCCAGGTCGTCGATGTCCATCGTCGCGGGGACGCGGATCGTGCCATCGCCGAGGTCCTCCACGCCGGGCGCCTCCCGGTCGTACTCGTCGGCGATCTCGCCCACGATCTCCTCGAGGATGTCCTCGATCGTGACGAGGCCGGCGGTGCCGCCGTACTCGTCGACGACGACGGCGAAGTGGCTCTGGTCGTGCTGCATCTCCCGCAACAGGTCGTCGACCGGCTTGCTCTCGGGGACGTAGTGCATCGGCCGCATCTGCGCCGTGGCGGGCAGCGTGACGGCCTCGGGGTCGGCGTTGACGCGGCGCGCGACGTCCTTGAAGTACAGCAGCCCGAGGATGTCGTCGGACCCGTCGCCGACCACCGGGATGCGCGAGAAGCCGGACCGCAGGAACAGCGACATCGCCGACCGCAGGGACTTCTCGCCGTCGATGGTGACCATGTCGGTGCGCGGCACCATGACCTCGCGCGCCACGGTGTCGCCGAGCTCGAAGACGGAGTGGATCATCTGGCGTTCGTCGGCCTCGATGACGGCGCTCTCCCCCGCCAGGTCGACGAGGTCGCGCAGCTCGGACTCGCTCTGGAACGGCCCGTCCCGGTAGCCACGGCCCGGCGTGACGGCGTTGCCGAGGGCGACGAGCACCCGCGCCACCGGGCCGAGGATGGCGCGCAGCCCGATGATGAGCGGCGAGGCGAGCAGCGCGACCGTGTCGGAGTGCTGGCGGCCGAGGGTGCGCGGCGAGACGCCGACGATGACGAACGACACGAGCGCCATGACGCCGATCGCGATGAGCAGCCGGGCCCAGAAGCCGTCGACGAGGTCGATGGTGCCCAGCGTGATGAGGACGGCCGTCGTCGCCTCCGCCACGACGCGCAGGAACGCCGTGACCGACAGGTATGCCGCGGAGTCGGCCATGATGCGCGCCAGCGACGTCGCGCCCGTGCGGTTCTCCTCGACGAGCTCGTTGGCCCGCACGCGGGAGATCTTCCAGATCGCCGCCTCGGCCGCGGCCAGGACGAACGCGACGACGGTCGACAGGAGGGCGGCGACGACGACCCCGGTCACGGCTCCCCCGCTCAGGACGAGGGCCGGCCGCGGCCGGCGAGGAAGGTCAGCAGGAGCTGCCGCTGGAGCTCGAACATCTCGCGCTCCTCGTCCGGCTCGGCGTGGTCGTAGCCGAGCAGGTGGAGGATGCCGTGCGTCGTGAGCAGCAGCAGCTCCTCCTCGGTCGCGTGGCCGGCCTCCTTGGCCTGGCGGGCCGCGACGCTCGGGCACAGCACGATGTCTCCGAGGACGCCCTCCTCGGGCTCCTCCCCCTCACGGCCCGGCCGCAGCTCGTCCATCGGGAAGCTCATGACGTCGGTGGGCCCCGGCAGGTCCATCCACTGCACGTGCAGGACCTCCATGGCCGGCTCGTCGACGAGCCGGAGGCACAGGTCGGCCCCGGGGTGGACCCGCATCTGGGTCATGACGTACTTGCTCAGCGCCACCAGCTCGAGCTCGTCGAGCTGGTAGTCGGTCTCATTGAGGACGTCGACGCTCATGCTGCCCTCGCCCTCCCTGCTCGCGGCCCCCACGGGCCTGCTGGCCGCGGCTCTGCTGCGCGTCGTCCCAGCGGCCGTAGGCGTCGACGATGGCACCGACGAGCCGGTGCCGCACCACGTCCTGCGGGGTGAGGACGGAGAAGTGGATGTCCTCCACGTGGGCGAGGATGTCGCGGACGACCCGCAGGCCCGACCGCGTGCCGTCGGGCAGGTCGACCTGCGTGACGTCACCCGTGACGACCATCTTGGACCCGAAGCCCAGGCGGGTGAGGAACATCTTCATCTGCTCGGGCGAGGTGTTCTGCGCCTCGTCGAGGATGATGAACGCGTCGTTCAGCGAGCGGCCACGCATGTACGCCAGGGGCGCGACCTCGATCGTGCCCGCCGCCATGAGGCGTGGGATCGACTCGGGGTCGACCATGTCGTGCAGCGCGTCGTAGAGCGGCCGCAGGTAGGGGTCGATCTTGTCGTTGAGGGTGCCGGGCAGGAACCCGAGCCGCTCCCCCGCCTCGACAGCGGGCCGGGTCAGGATGATCCGGTTGACCTGCTTGGCCTGCAGCGCCTGGACGGCCTTGGCCATCGCCAGGTACGTCTTGCCGGTGCCCGCCGGGCCGATGCCGAAGACGATGGTGTGCTTGTCGATCGCGTCGACGTAGTGCTTCTGGTTCAGCGTCTTGGGGCGGATCGTGCGGCCGCGGTTGCTGACGATGTTCATGGTCAGCACGTCGGCGGGCCGCTCGACGGTCTGCGCCCGCAGCATCTGGATCGAGCGCTCGACGGCGTCGCGGTTGAGCGGCTGGCCGCCCTCCATCACCGCGAGCAGCTCGTCGACCGTGCGCTCGGCGAGCGCCACCTCGGCGCTGGGCCCGGACAGGTGGAACTCGTTGCCCCGCACGTGGATCTGCAGCTGGGGGAACGCCCGCTCCATGGTGCGCAGCAGCTCGTCGCGCGGACCGAGGAGGGTCACCATCTGCACCTGCGGCGGGATCACGACGGTGTGGGTCGGGACTGGGCGGGCCTCGTCGGCATCCTCGCCCAGTGAGGTCGAATGATCAGCGTCTGCCATGGTCCGTCCAGTCTACGGTGCGCCTCAGCCGGGCGGCCACGCCATTGCCCGCCCACCGAGCACGTGCACGTGGGCGTGGAAGACGGTCTGGTGCGCCTCGGCACCGGTGTTGAAGACGCTGCGGTAGCCGCGGTCGGCCACGCCCTCCTGCCCGGCGACGGCGCGCACCGCGGCGAACAGCGGCGCCACCTCGTCCGGCGCCTCGACGGCCAGCGTGCCCACGTCCGGGACGTGACGACGCGGGATGACGAGCACGTGCGTCGGGGCCTGCGGCTCAAGGTCACGGAAAGCCAGCGTGTGCTCGTCCTCGCGCACCACGTCGGCGGGGATGTCACCGGAGAGGATCGAGCAGAAGATGCAGTCGCCGTCGGCCATGCCCCGAGACTAGCCAGCCGCCCCCGCCGGCTGCGCGCCGACGAGGCTCCTGCCGTGGCGCAGGATCCCTCGCAGATCGGTTGCCCGGCGCGTCAACCTCGGGGTCGACCAGCGCGTCGAAGGGGCGTGGGACTGTTGGGCGTGGCCGTGCGCGACCGGAGCGACGAAGGGCACCCGGACGCCGACGAGGGCGTGCGGGAGCTGTATGCCGCCCACTGGGCCGGCCTGGTCCGGCTGGCCTGGCTGCTCCTGCGCGACGACCTCGCAGCCGAGGAGGTCGTCCAGGAGGCCTTCATCGCGGTCCACCGCCGCTGGGACTCGCTGCGCGACCCGGAGAAGGCCACGGCATACCTGCGCCGGTCGGTCGTCAACGGCGCCCGGTCGAGCCTTCGGCACCGGGGCGTGGAGCAGCGACACCTCGCCCGCGAGCGCGCCGACGCCGGGGCACCCGGCCGGCGCACCGAGGCGAGCGCCGAGGACCGGGCGCTCGGGTCGGAGGCGAGGCGGTCCATGGTCCGGGCGCTGGGCGGGCTGCCGCAGCGCCAGAGAGAGGTGCTCACCATGCGCTACTACCTCGACCTCAGCGAGGCGGAGATCGCCGACGCCCTCGGCATCTCCCCCGGCTCGGTCAAGGCCCACGCACACCGCGGCCTCGCCGGCCTGCGTGACCGGATGGGAGACGTGTCGTGACCGACGGCCCGACGCCCGACCCCCGCATCGACCCGTACCTCGAGCCCGGCGAGCTCCGCCGGCTCGAGGACCAGCTCCGCACCGAACTCGCAGAGGAGACCCGCAGTGTCCGACCGCCCGACCGCCTCGAGGCGATCCTGCACCAGGCCCGAGAGGCAGGGCCGGTGAGCACCGGCACCGGTCACGGCCCGCGCCGATGGCTCGTGCCGGTCGCCGCGGCGGCGGCCGTCGCCCTCATCGCCGGCGCGGTGTGGTGGGCCGGGCAGGACCAGGCGTCCCGCACCGCCTCGCCGGCGACAGGCTCGTCGGTGACGACGCAGCCCGGGCCGTCGCCGACCTCCCCGAGCCCCTCCCCGACGTCGCCGAGCGCCACCGGCACCACCGTGCCGGGGGCGGCCAGCCTCCCGGTGTACTTCGTGGGCTCGCAGGGCGGGGACAGGGCGACCTACGGCCTCTACCGCGAGTTCCTGCCCGGCACCGCAGCCGGGACGGATGCCGCGGCCAGGACCAGGGCCGCACTGGCGCTGGCCGTCACCCCGCCGGCGTCGTCCGCCGACGGGCCCTACCTCCAGCTCTGGTCCGGCCAGCAGATCGGTGCGGTCACGGTGTCGCCCACACTCATCACCGTCGACCTCGCCACGGCAGGGGACCTTGCGGCCGCGCCGAGCGCCGACCTCCGCCGGCTGGCCGTGCAGGAGCTCGTGTGGACGGCCCAGGCTGCCCTGCAGAAGGGGAACGTCCCGGTCCGCTTCACCGTCGAGGGTGGCGACGCGAAGCTCTTCGGCTCCATCCCCACCGCCGGACGCACCTTCACCCGGCCCCCGGCGGACCGCGTCTACGAGGACCTCGCCGCGATCTGGGTCACCTCCCCGGCGCGCGACCAGGTCCTGCCCGCCGCCAGGCCGGTGACCGTGACCGGGCAGGCCATCGTCTTCGAGGGGACCGTCGCCTGGGAGCTCGACCGCGACGGCGCCAAGGTCAGGAGCGGCCACGCCACGGCCTCCACGGGCGCGCCCCAGCAGGGCACGTACTCCATCCCGCTCGGCGTGCTCCCCGCGGGCAGCTACACCATCCGGGTCATCGAGCCGAGCCAGGCCGACGGACAGTCGGTGGTCGCCGCGAACCTCGTGGCCTTCACCGTCCGCTGAGCCTCGGCGCGGCGCGCCGGACACCTCAGCGCCAGCGGCCGGCCGCGCTCAGCAC
>NZ_JBHUYG010000039.1:0-35770 GCF_042668795.1 Pedococcus sp. NPDC057267
GGACACCCCATCGGTGTCCGGGCCGTCGTGCGTCCGGGGCCGGGGGTCGCGGACGTGGGGCTTCAGGCGGTGACGGCCGGCGCCGGGCCACCCACCACCGCCTCGTCGGCGCGCGAGGCGCCCGAGCCCAACCGCGAGCGCTCATCGGCCACCCACAGCCGGGTGAGGCCGCCGAAGTGACCCTCGAACCGCCTCCACTCGTGCGGCGGGTACGTCTGCTGGATCGTGCTCGTCAGCAGGGACCGGAACGCGTCCGAGTCCACCCACTCCAGCACCAGCTCGTCGACGTGCCCGAGGGCTGCGTCGCAGAACTCGCGGTAGCGCTCGGTCTCGAAGTGCTCGTCCGCGAGGCGCTGGTAGGCCGCGAGCTTGCCCTGGTAGTCCAGGCCGGGGTCGTCGGCCACCGCGAACCACGGGTCGGTGTCCACCTGCGTGCGCGCCCGCCGGTCGGTCGCCACGCAGAACACCGACCACTTGAGCAGCGCCTTCATCGCCCACGGGAAGTAGTAGTGCAGCGAGGTGACCGCCACGTCGGGGCAGGCGTTGGCGTAGTCGATGGGGTAGACCACCCCGTCCTTGACGAGCATCTCGCACGAGTTGAACTCCCAACGGAAGAAGGAGTTCACCGTCTGGGCGATGGTGATCGCCTCGCTGCCCACCGCCTCGGAGAGGAAGCCGTGCTCCACGGCATACCGCTCGTGCATGGGCTCGTCGGGACGGAACTTCATGACCATCGTCTCCGGCCCGATCGTCAGCGCCCGCGCGAAGACCTCGAACCCGTCGACCGCCTTCTGCAGGTGCATGAGCATCTCGCCGGAGTCGTTGTAGGCGGCGTGCAGGTCGTCGCGGTCCCTGATCATCGAGACGCCCCGCCAGGCCCCGCCGTCGAACGGCTTCATGAACATGGGGTACCCGAGGTCCTCGGCGATCTCGTCGAGGTCGAAGGACTTGTTGTACTTCGCGGAGGTGAAGGCCCAGCGCACGTTGTCGATCGGGTTCTTGTAGGGCACGAGGACCGTCTCGGGGACGTTCATCCCGAGCCGCAGGAGGGCGCAGTATGCCGAGTGCTTCTCCATCGACTGGAACGTGAACGGGCTGTTGAGCAGGTACACGTCGTCCATGAGCGCGACCTTCTTGAGCCACTCGCGCGGGTGGTAGTACCAGTGCGCCAGCCGGTCGATGACCAGGTCGTGCCGGGGCTTGTCGCGCAGGTTGAACGGCTCGATGGTCACGCGCTCGGTGGTGACCCGGTGCCGGGTGCCGTCCGGCCCGGTCACCGTCCCGAGCCGCTCGACGAGGGACTCGAACGCCGCCGGCCAGTCGCCCTCGGCACCGAGCAGGAGTCCGATCAGGTGGTTCCGTGAGGAGGACATGCGCCCATACTCGCGGCTGGTCGCCGATGCCGAAAGTGGAGACTGCGGCCCCAGCCGCGGAGGGGTGAAGGCCGGCGAGGGCCTTGCGGAGGTCAGGTCAGGGCGGACCTCAGGACCGGGCGGGGACGTCAGAACAGGGCGGACATCAGCGCGGTGCGCGCCTTGCGCACGCGCTCGTCGTGGGACCCCACGACGGAGAACAGCTCGAGCAGGTGGGCACGCGCCGCCTCGCGCTCGTCGCCGCTCGTGGCGCGGACCAGGTCGATGAGCCTCAGGAACGCGTCCTCCACGTGGCCGCCGAGGACGTCGAGGTCGGCCACCAGCGTCTGGGCGGCGACGTCCTGCGGGTGCTCGGCCGCCGCCGCTCGGGCAGCCTGCAGGTCGGCGCCCTGGGTGCGCTGCATGAGGCCGACCTGCGCGAGCCCGAGCTGGGCGTCGGCGTCGGCGGGGTCCTGCTTGAGCGCCGTGGTGTATGCCGCAGCCGCGGCCTCGAGGTCGCCGCGCTCGATGGCGTCGTAGGCCTCCTGGTGCAGCGGGGGCAGCGGGGGTTCCTCGCCCTCCTGCCCCGCACCGGCGGCCGACACGTCGACCCGGCCGGCGACGCCGTGCTGCACGGCCAGGCCGAGGAACTCGTCGAGCACCTGGCGCAGCGTGGCCTCCGCCTGCACGCCGGCGAACATCGGGACCGGCTGGCCCTGGACCATGCCCATGGTCACGGGGACGCTCTGCACCTGGAACGCGCGCAGCAGCGTGGGGTTGGCCTCGACGTCGATCGAGACGACCTGGAACCGGCCCTCGTACGAACCTGCCACCGACACGACCGTGTCGAGGTAGGCGCGGGACTCGGGCAGGCGGGCCGCCCACAGCACCAGCAGCAGCGGGACGCTGACCGAGGCGTTCGCGATCTCCTGGAAGTTCGCGTCCGTGCCCTCGACGACGACGCCGCTGCGGCCCGGCACGCCCGGCGCGGCGGCAGCGGGACCACCTGCGGACGGGGCCGTGGACGCGGTCGGGGCGGCTCCGGCAGGGGCCGCTGCGCTCTGCAGACCCGACAGGTCCACCGCTCCTCGCACACCACCGGGGTTCGGCTGATCAGTCATGCCGCCGATTCTTCCGCACCGGCGCCGCGACCGCCCAGCCGCCCCGTGCCGCTGTGCGGTCGTGGGGGGCTCAGGAGCCCGTGGCCGAGGACAAGACCTCGTCGACGGCGACCATCTTCGCCATGCCCTGTGCAGGAACGGTGAAGACCACCATCTCGTAGGTCTGCAGCTGCGCGCTGCGGGTGAGCGTCTTCTTGCGCACCAGCTTCTGGAAGTCCGTGCTGGGCGTGAGCGACTTGCCACTGTCACTCAGCGTGATCGCGTCCGTGCGCTGCATCAGGGCGAAGACCAGCGCCCCGCCGTCCTTGAGCCGGATGGCGGTCGTGCCCGGCTGGGGCACGTGCTTCTGCGTCAGCGTCGCGAGCTTGCCGAACGACTTGGCCTGGGCCTCGGCATTGGCCCGGACGGCGAGCGCGAAGGGGTCGCCCGTCTCCACGTCGGGCGCCGGCGACGCCTTGGGGAAGGCCAGCGCACCGGCATACTCCTGGACGAGCTTGTCCGGCGCCACGGACAGGTCGGAGCCGTCGGTGACGAGGGGCGAGCCGCTGCGCAGCGAGTCCAGCGCCGCCACGGTCGCACCGGGGTGCATCCGGGCCGACGCCGCCAGCTTGAACGGGGTCGTCGGGTCGGGCGAGGTGAGCAGGTTGAGCTCGGTCGTGCCGTCCTTGTCGGCGGTCTGCACGACCATCACGCGCGGCCACGCGGTCCCCCGCGAGACCGCCAGCACCTTGGGCGGCGTGCTGCGGGTCAGGGGCGTGTCCGCAGCCGAGGTGCCCTCCTGGCTCTTGGCCGCAGCCTCGGCGACGGCGAGCGCGCTGCCCGTGAGGGCCTGCTTGCGCAGGGCGTCGGCCTGGTCGCCGGTGGCGCGCGAGGCCGCGTCGGCCTGGTCGAGGACGCGCGTGGCGATCTGCTCCGCGGTGTCGGGCGCGATCGGGGCCGTGGTGGTCACCTGGGCGGGGGCGTCGTGGAGGCCGACGACCGCCTCGGCGGCGCCGCACCCGGCGAGGACCAGCGCGAGGGCGGCGCCGGCGACGACCTTGGGGGTGGGGGTCATGCCTTCACCTCCGGGGCGGGGTCGGTGGCGTCCTTCGCGGACGCGGGAACGTCTGTCTCGCGCTCGTGCGCCTCGACGGCGGGGGCGCCGTCCGCGTGGTCGGCGACCTGGGCAGGAGCGTTCGGGGAGCGTCGCCACGTGCCGAGCAGGCCCACGGCACCCACGGCGGCGAGGATGAGCCCCACGAGCGTCGTCAGCAGGCTCTGGGCGAACCACGTGCCGCGGCTGATCGTCAGCGTCACCGACGTGACCGTGCCACCGGCCGGCGCCGTCACGACGAGCGCCTCGGGGGCGTCGCCCTGGTCGACCTCGACGTGGGCGCGGCCCTTGCCGGTCACCGTCTGGCGCCACACGTCGGCGGTGGCGAGGTCCGCCGAGGGGCTGCCCGAGCCGGCCGTGGCACCGACGAGGGTCCAGGTGCCCAGGCGGGAGCCGGTGATGGTGGTGTGCTGCGCGCCACCGATCACGGCCCTGGCGTCCGACGGGGAGGTCCGGCCGATCCAGACCTGCGCGCCGCCCTTCGTCGTCGCGGTGACCTCCACCGGGTCGTCGACCCGGTTGAGCACGCTCGGCTGCAGGACCACGAGACCGCTGCCGGGGGTGGCGCGGAAGGTCGCGCTGCCCGAGGTGCCGAGGTGTGAGGTGAACCACGCGCCCACGACGAGCAGGACGAGCCCGATGCCTGTCAGCGCGGCCAGGAGCACGCGTTTGGCCAGGATCGACACAGTTCGAATTCCTTTACGTGAGACGGCCGGCGCGGGAGGCGTCCCCACAGCCGGCATTCACTCCACCATGACCCAACGCCCCCGACGAGGACAAATCCTCGGCCCCTGAAATCGGGACATCAGTGGCATGATCGCCGGGGTGACCGCACGAACCCGACACGGCAGGGCCAGGCGCCCCGGGCGGCCCCGCGAGGAGGCGACCGAGCGGGCCATCACCGCTGCCGCCCGCGAGGTCCTGGCCGCCAAGGGCGTGTCGCGGATGTCCATGGAGCACGTCGCCGCCAAGGCCGGTGTGGCCAAGAGCACGCTCTACCGCCGCTGGCCGTCCAAGGTCGAGCTCGCCGTGCACGCCGTCGCCGTCCGGTTCGACGAGATCGAGGTGGGCGACCACGGCTCGCTCGCCGCCGACATGCGCGCGGGGATCGAGGAGGCGGCAACGCTGCTGCGCGACCCGTCCACGGGAGGGGCGTATGCCGCGCTGCTGGCGGAGTCCGCCCGCGACCGCGACGGGGTGGGTGTGCAGGTGCGCGAGTCGCTCTCCACCCGGCTGCACGCGCTCGTCGCGACGTCGGTCGAGCGCGCCATCCGCCGCGGGGAGATCCGCCCCGAGATGGTCGACGTCGACCTGCTCGCCGACATCGTCGTCGGCTCGGTGATGCACCGGGCCCTGGTCACCGGCGAGCCGGACTCCGCGTTCGTCGACGCCCTGATCGAGCTGCTCGCCGACGTCGCCTGGGCCCGGCTGCACCGCGCCCAGAAGCAGGCGGCGGCTGCCGCGGCCGACTGAGGCCCACGGCACACCGCCGCCACGGCGGCCCCGCGGGTCAGAAGCGGGCGGGCTCGCGGTAGACGCCCCACTCCTCACGCAGCGCGTTGCAGATCTCGCCCAGGGTGGCCTCGGCCCGCACGGCGTCGAGCATCGCCGGGACCATGTTCTCGGTGGTGCGGCTCACCTCGACCATGCGGGCGACGGCGGCGGTGACGGCGGCCTCGTCGCGGCCGGCCTTGCGGTCGGCGAGCAGGGAGACCTGCTCACGCTCGACCTCGTGGCTGACGCGCAGGATCTCGAGCTCGTGGCTGACGCTGCCGGTGTGGGTGTTGACGCCGACGACCTTCTTGTCGCCCTTCTCGAGCGCGACCTGGTACCGGAAGGCGGCCTCGGCGATCTCGCTCATGAACCAGCCCTCCTCGATGCCGCGCAGGATGCCCTTGGTCATCGGCCACTGGCCGCCCTCGGCCTTGCCGGTGTTCTCCCGCATGACGGCGGCGAGCTGCTCGGTGTCCCTGGACGTCAGGTCGCTGCCGCCGAGGGTGAGGATGCGGTCGAAGATCTTCTCGGCCTCGGCCTCGATGCGGTCGGTGAGCGCCTCGACGTACCAGCTGCCGCCGAGCGGGTCGGCGACGTTCGTCACGCCGGTCTCGTCCATGATCACCTGCTGCGTGCGCAGGGCGATCTCCGCGGCCTGCTCGGTCGGCAGGGCGAGGGTCTCGTCGAGCGCGTTGGTGTGCAGGCTGTTGGTGCCGCCGAGGACCGCCGCGAGCGCCTCGGCCGCGGTGCGGACGACGTTGTTGTACGGCTGCTGGGCCGTGAGGCTGACGCCGGCGGTCTGGGTGTGGAACCGCAGCCACTGGGCCTTGTCGGTCTTCGCGCCGTAGACGTCGCGCATCCAGCGGGCCCAGATCCGGCGGGCGGCGCGGAACTTGGCGACCTCCTCGAAGAAGTCGACGTGGCTGTCGAAGAAGAACGACAGGCCGGGCGCGAAGGTCTCGATGTCGAGGCCGCGGGACAGGCCCAGCTCGACGTAGCCGAAACCGTCGGCGAGGGTGAACGCGAGCTCCTGCGCGGCCGTCGAGCCGGCCTCGCGGATGTGGTACCCGGAGACCGACAGCGGCTTGTAGGCCGGAATTTTCTCCGCGCAGTACTCCATGAGGTCGCCGATCAGGCGCAGGTGCGGCTCGGGCGCGAAGAGCCACTCCTTCTGCGCGATGTACTCCTTGAAGATGTCGGTCTGCAGCGTGCCGTTGAGGACGCCGAGGTCGACGCCCTGGCGCTCTGCCGCGACGAGGTACATGCAGAACACGGGCACCGCCGGCCCGCTGATCGTCATCGACGTGGTGGTCTCACCGAGCGGGATGTCCTTGAACAGCACCTCCATGTCGGCGGCCGAGTCGATGGCCACGCCGCAGTGGCCGACCTCGCCGAGGCTCATCGGGTCGTCGGAGTCGCGGCCCATCAGGGTGGGCATGTCGAACGCGACCGACAGCCCACCGCCGCCACGCTCGAGGATCATCTTGTAGCGCTCGTTGGTCTGCACCGCGTTGCCGAACCCGGCGAACTGGCGGATCGTCCACGTGCGGCCGCGGTAGCCCGTCGGGTACAGGCCGCGAGTGAAGGGGAACTCCCCCGGCCACCCGATCGACTCGGGCACCTCGCTGCCGTCAGCCGGGCCGTAGACCGGGTCGACCTGCATCCCGGACAGCGTCGTGAAGTCGGCGTCACGCACCTGGCCCTTGGCCTGCGCGGCGTCGTAGCGGGCCTGCCAGCGGGCGGCCCCGGACTGCTCGGGAGTGGTCTGCGTCATACCGCGCAATTTACTAGGACGTCCTAGTAAATACCAAACACGACCTCCGGCGGGCGTTCGGTCAGTGCCGCGTCGCCTTCCGACTTCCCCCCGAAACGGCAGTTGCGTGCGCGAAACGGCACTTCGTATGCCCCGTTTCACGTCCGCAACTGCCGTTTTGCGCGGCGTGTGCCGGGGGCGGCGTGTGCCGGGGGCGTCCGCCGGGCGACGCGGCGTATGCCGTGAGGCTGGGTCAGGCGTCGAAGTCGTGGGCGCCGACGCGGACCTTGCGCAGGAGCTCGAAGAGCTGCTCGTGCTCGGCGGCGCTGAGCATCCCGAGGCCGAAACGCATCCCGACCAGGTCCGCCGTGGCGGCCTCCATGGCGTCGCGCCCGGCCGGCGTGATGACGGCGAGCGTGCCGCGGCCGTCGTCGGGGTTCGGCACACGCTCGACGAAACCCTGCGCGTCGAGCCGCTGCACGATGTTGGTCGCGCTCGTCGGGTGGACCATGAGCCGCTGCCCGATCTTGCTCATGCCGAGCCGACCGTCGCGGCTGAAGGCGAGCAGGACCAGCGCCTCGTACCGCGCGAAGGTCAGGCCGTGCCGGGCGCAGACGGCGTCGTAGTCGGTGATGAGCAGCTGCTGCACCCGCATGATCGACGTGGCGCTCGCCATCGCGACGGGCTGGGACGACCGCCCCCACCGCCGGGTCCACAGCTGCGCGGCCCGGGTGATCGGGTCGAACGGCAGGCGGATGGGCTTGGGCACGGTTCGCAAGGGTAGTGCGACGGTCAGCGCGGCAGGCGGACCGTCTCACACCGTCCGTCGTCGAGTCGCAGCTCGCCGTCGGCCTCGGCGGCCGCCTCGGGGTCGTTGGTCGCCATGACCACGATCGCGCCGCGCTGCGCCTCGGCCCGCAGCAGCCGAAGGACGCGCTCGCGGTTGTCGTGGTCGAGCTCGCTCGTCGGCTCGTCGGCGAGCAGCACCCGGCCCCTCAGGGCGAGCCCCCGCGCGACGGCGACGCGCTGCTGCTGGCCGCCGCTGAGCTCCTCGGCGAGGTGGCTCCCCGACTCCTCGAGGCCCACCGCCGCGAGTGCCTCGTGCGCGCGGCGGCGCGCCTCGTCCGCGGGCACCCCCTTGGCGAGCAGCGGCAGCGCGACGTTCTCCCGCGCGGTCAGGAGCAGGGCCAGCGCGCTCCCCTGGGGGATGACCTCGATGCCGAGGGCGGCGGCGCCGGAGCGGTCGCCCACGGCCTCCTCCCCCAGCCGGACGCCGCCCTCGGCCTGCACGGCCCCGGCGATCGCCCACAGCAGCGAGGACTTCCCGGCGCCCGAGTGACCCGTCACCGCGAGGAACTCCCCCGGGTACGCCTCGAAGCCGGCCGCGTCGACCGCCACGGTCGACCCGTAGCGCACGGTCACCCCCGAGACCTCGAGCGGCGGGACCTCGACGCGCTCGTCGGCGCCCAGGGCGTGCTGCGCCTCAGCCATGCCGGCCACCTCCACCCTCGGGCACGAGCACCCACGTCCCGTCGTCGGTGCGGTGCACCCGCACGAGCGCACCCGGCGGGAACGCCGCCACCGCCGCCGGCGGCAGGGGCAGCGAGCCGTCCGCCGCCACCACGGCATACTCCTCGCCGGCCCGGCCCTCGCCGCCCACCCGGCCGTCGCGGATGGTCACGGTGCGCGGCAGGCGCGCGGCGACCTCGGGGTCGTGGGTGACGACGACGATCGTGGTGCCCCACTCGCGGTTGACCCGGTGCAGGGCGTCGAGGACGACGTCGCGCGAGGTGTGGTGCAGCTGGCTCGTGGGCTCGTCACCGAGCAGCAGCCCCGGACGGCTGGCGAGGGCCACCGCGAGCGCGGCGAGCTGGAGCTGGCCCGGCGGCAGCGACGGCAGCGGTGCCGTGGCCTCGCGGTCGAGCCCGACGAGCTCGAGCACCTCTCCCACGGCCGGCACGTCGCGCCCGGCTCTGAGCGCCGCGCGCTGGGCGAACTCGACGTTCTGCCGGGCGGTGAGGTACGGGAGCAGGTTGCGCGCGGCGCCCTGCAGGACCAGCCCCACCTCGGCCGCCCGGAAGGCGTCGAGCTCAGCCTCGGTCATGGTCGACAGCTCGTGCTCGCCGACGAGCACCCGGCCCGCACTGGGCCGCATCAGGCCGCCGAAGAGGGTGAGCAGCGTCGACTTGCCCGCACCGGACGGGCCCAGGAGCCCGACGACCTCGCCGGCGTGGACGACGAGGTCCACCCCCGACAGCGCCGCGACGTCGTGCCCCTCGGCGCGGTAGATGTGCACCAGCCCGCGCGTCGTGACCTGCAGCCCGCGCCGGGACGAGGTCTCACGCGCTGCGCCCGCAGCCACCATGCTCACAGGCTCTCCCTGACCCTCTGCAGCGTGATCCGCCGGCCCGCCCCGCGGGCCGCGAGCCAGCCGACGACGACGAGGACGACCGCACCCGCCGCGGCGGCCTCGAGGAGCACCCCGAGCGCCGGAGCCAGCTCGAGCGGCGGCACCGGTGTCGCGTCGTCGTCGAACAGCGGCAGCAGCGGCATGGCCAGCAGGGAGCTGACCGCGCCGCAGACGAGGCCCACGACCGACCCGACCGCGACGAGGACGACCTGCTCGCGGACGAGCGCCCGGCGCAGGACGGACAGCCTGACCCCGGACATGTGCAGGGCCGCCATGTCGCGAGCCACGGTGCGCCAGCCGGTGACGGTCAGGACGATGACGACGAGTGCGGCGAGCAGGATGCCCATGGCCCCGGTGAAGACGGCGAGCCGCAGCCCCTGCGCCGAGGCGGCCTGGTCGAGCCGCTGCTTGGACTCGGTGTACCGGTGGGTGCCGATGACGCCGATGCCCTGGGCAGCGAGCACCTGCGTGACGGCGGCCGCGTCCGCCGGGTCGCGCAGCCAGACCGACAGTGTGCCGGTGTCCGCGAGCCGGCCGCCGAGCCTCGCCAGGGTCTCGTAGTCGACGAGCACGCCCTTGGACCCGAGCAGCGGGAGGGTGTCGACCTTCTGCGTCGACGCCACGCGGATCGGCGCCCCGGTGAGACCCGCAGCGTCGAAGGACTCCGTGGCACCCCCCGGGGGCACGTCGCCGGCGAGCAGTCCCGGCAGGACGGCCGGCACGTCGGCATGGGTGATCGAGACCGAGAAGCCGCTGTTGACGATGCCCAGGCCGAGCGTGTCCGGCCCGGCGCTGCTGGGCTCCATCCGGTCGGGGGTGTCGCCCGACGGTGGCAGGTACGCGTTCCACTGCGACGGGTCGCCGAGCCGGAGCGACGTGCCGTCCAGCCCCAGGCCCGAGATCGTCAGTGCGCCCTTGACCTGCGACGCCAACGGATCGGTCTTGCGGAACTCGAGGCCGTCGAGCCGGCAGCCGTCCGGGCACAGCAGCGGTGCGTCGAGCCGGGCCGAGCCCTTGCCCGACAGCGGGACCAGGGCGATCACCCGCGTGAGCCGCTCGCCCTCGGCGGTGGTGACCGCGATGCGCAGCTCGGAGGGCTCGCCCAGCGGCTGGACCTCCACGGGGGGCCGCGGCTGCCCCGACTGACCCGTCGGCGGGTCGACCGTCTGCACCGGTGGCGTCTGCAGGTCCCACGCGACCCGTCCGGTGACGCGGTTCCCGCGGAGCTCGACGGTGGGCACGTCGGGGGGCGCCAGCGCGCCGACCCGGTAGGGACCACCGGGCGGCGCGAACGCGACGGAATCGAGGGAGCGCGACACCACCGCCAGGGTGGCCGTCGCGCCGGGGTCCACGCGGCGGATGACCGCCACGGGTGTCGCCCGCCGGCCGGTCGGGTCCGCCTTGCGTACCGCGGCCAGCAGCGTGACCGGGTTGCGGCTGTCGGTGACGAGCGTCATCGGTGCGCCGGAGAGCACCTCGGCGCGCGCCTGCCAGTTCCGGTCCCCCACCGCCACCGCGTTGGCCGCGAAGACGGTGAGGGCCAACGCGACGCTCACGACCGTGACGACCTTGCGCGGGCCGGCCCGGCGCTCGAGGCCGAATGCCGTGAGGGCGTGGCCCACCCGTCCCCGCAGTTGGTTGCGGCGCCCGGCCGCCCGCGCCACGGGCACCACGACTCGCGTCGCCACCAGCCCCGCGGCGAGCGCCACGAGCGTCGGCGTGAGGAGGGCGAGCGGACCCTGGAGCGTCCTGGTGGCGAGGCCGACCAGGCCGAAGACCGCGAGCGCGACGGCGAGCGCGTCCACGAGGGTGACTGCCCTCGACCGCTCCGGGGCCACCCGGCGCAGGAGCGAGGAGACGCTCAGCCGCTGCACCGGTCGCGCCGCCAGCCAGATCGCCACGCCACAGGCCATGGCAGCGACGGCGAGCGCTGCCAGGGACTGCCACGGCACCTCGAACGGCACCCCCTCGGGCAGCACGAACCACCGGGCCGCACTCGTGAGCAGGAGGGCCAGGCCGAACCCCAGCGGCAGGCCGAGTGCCGCGGTCATCGCGAGCTCGCCCATGACGAGCCGGCCGGCCCCCTCCCGGCTGCGCCCCCGCAGCCGGGCGAGGGCCACCTCCGGCCGGCGCTGCTCGACCGCGGCCTGCGCCACCAGCAGCAGGATCGCCACCGCGAGCAGGCCGAGCTGGGCCATGAGGAGCGGCACGATCACCCGCAGGCGGGACTGGCCGACGGCGAGGCCGTCGATGATGCCGGGCAGCTCGGTGCTCACGAGCGCGCCGGGCACGCCGCCCGTCCGCGTCGTGCGGTCGGCGAGGAGCCGCCGGACCTCGTCGAGGTTGTCCAGGGTGAACAGGTCACGGTTCAGCGGCAGGCTGAGCGTCACCTGCGCCGTCCGCCAGCGGGGCGTGAACGTCGCCTCGGTCGTGACGAAGTCGTCGACCGCGGGGATGAGGTCCTGCCCGATGGACAGGAGGGTCCCGGACTTGCCGTCGAGCTGCTCGGTCAGCCAGTAGCGGGAGTCGGGCACCACCTCGTACGCGCCCACCACGACCAGCGTGGCGAACGACACGGGGCCGAGCGCGTCGGAACCGGGGATCGCGACGTCGAAGCCGTGGCCCATCGGCCACTTCCACGCGACGAGGTCCTTGGCGGAGACGAGGATCTCGCCGGCCGCCGCCGGGCAGCGGCCCTGGGTGAGGCGCAGGTGCTCGCAGCTGCCGTCCCGGGACAGGATCGTCACCGGTGACGGCTTGAGGCCCTTGCGCGGGATGATGTCGAGCGGCTGCGACACCTGCCCGACACCGGCCGAGTACAGGCGGCCCAGCGCCGGCTGGACGTTCCCCTCGAGGTCACGGCTGCCGAAGTCGGGGTTCGCGGGGTTGCGGCCCGCGCGCACCACGAGCGCGGTGTCCGCCGGGGAAGCCTCCCCCACCGCCTGGCGCAGCTGCGCCTGGCCGAGGGCCCGCTGGTAGAGCGGCGCGACGACGGCGCAGGTGGCGATGAGCGCGGACAGCAGGACGAGGACGAGCGCCTGCGCCCGGCGG
This sequence comes from Pedococcus sp. NPDC057267, assembly GCF_042668795.1. Taxonomy (NCBI): domain Bacteria; kingdom Bacillati; phylum Actinomycetota; class Actinomycetes; order Micrococcales; family Intrasporangiaceae; genus Pedococcus; species Pedococcus sp. NPDC057267. The sequence continues at coordinate 12,275 of NZ_JBHUYG010000039.1, forward strand.
TAGCGGATCGCCGCCCACATGCTGTCGTCGCCCTCCCCGGTGCCGAACGGGTTCCCACCCGAGTCGAACGGGTCCCCGGCCCGACCCTAGGGGGACCTCCTGCGGCGGAGGGCTACGTTCCGGCAACGATTTGCGCCGCCAGGGTCGCCGGACGCAAGGCTTTGCAAATGTCGGCCACAGACCCCTTCTGGACGCACAGGACGGGTAGCCTGACCCCTCACGTGCGAGTGCAGGTAAGCGCGGACAATGCATGCACGCGTGGAGGACAGCACATGACAAGCAGGACCAAGGCACTCATCTCGGTCGTCGTCACCGCGGCTGCCGCCCTCATCGGGCTCGGCCCGGCGCCGGCACAGGCCGCGGCTCAGCCCGTGAACGCCACGGCGGCCTCCGACTGGAGCGGCGACGGCAGGGCCGACATCGTCGCGCCGACGACGGACGGCCGCCTGTGGCTGTACGCCGGCAGCGGCAACGGCGGTTTCAGCGGCGCCCCGACCGCGATCGGCACGGGCTGGAACCTCCGGGACCAGATCCGCATGGTGGGCAACTTCGATGGTGTGCCGGGCACGGACATCGTCGCCCGCGAACCCTCCACGGGAGCCCTGTGGCTGTACTCCGGCACCGGTGCGGGGGGCTTCCGGTCGTCCAAGGTCATCGGCAGTGGTTGGCAGATCTTCAGCCAGATCTTCTCCCCGGGGGACTGGGACGGCGACGGACACCCGGACCTGCTCGGCATCGTCAAGAGCGATGGCTCCCTGCGGATGTACCGAGGCGACGGCGCCGGCGGCTTCCTCGGGATGCGCGTCATCGGCACCGGGTGGGCCGGCTACGACGGGCTCATGACCACTGGCGACTTCGACGGTGACGGCGCGCCGGACTTCCTGGCCCGCAACACCGCCAACGGCGACCTGCGCCTCTACCGCAGCGACGGGTCGGGGGGCTTCGCCCCCACGAAGGTCGTGGGAACCGGCTGGAACGTGTTCACCGCCCTCCTGGGTCTCGGCGACTGGTCCGGGGACGGCCACAGCGATGTCCTGGGACGCCTGGCGGACGGCTCGCTGAAGATGTACCCGGGGGATGGCCGAGGGGGTTGGACGGCCCCCTACCCGATCATCGGCACCGGCTGGAACAGCATCCGGCTGCCCGGTGAGACGAGCACCCCGCCGACTTCCGGCACGGTCTGCACCAACCCGTACTTCACCACGAGCGACCCCAACGGCGGCATCACGGACAACGGCTACTACGTCCACAACAACCTGTGGAATGCGGCGAGCTACCCGGGCACCACGGGGACCACGCAGGTCTGCTCGTACCACTCGTGGAACCACATCGCGTCGGCGAGCAACACCAGCGGTGACGGGGCGGTCAAGACGTACCCCAACGTCCACAAGGACTACTCGGGCCGGACCATCTCGAGCTTCCCGCGCCTCACCTCCTCGTTCGCGGCCACCTCGCCCGGACGCGGGATCTACGACGTCGCCTACGACCTCTGGCTCAACGGGGTGCCCAACGACGAGGTCATGATCTGGACGGACAACTACAAGCAGGTCCCTGCAGGGTCCCGCTTCGCCTCGGGGGTGAGCCTCGGCGGGCACACGTGGGACGTCTACGCCACGAGCGACAACGGGTACATCGCCTTCGTGCCGTCGAACGGCGCGCGGCTGACGTCCGGCACCGTCGACCTGAAGGCGATGCTCAGCTACCTCGTGGCACGCGGCCGAGTGGCCTCTGGCTCCACCGTCGACCAGATCTGCTACGGCGTGGAGGTCGTGGACACCGGCGGCAGCCCCGCCACGTGGAAGTTCACCAACTTCTCGATCACCGACTCCTGAGCCGGACGCCGCTGTCGCCAGGAGGCTGCGAGGTCCCTGGCGCGCGGCGCCCGGCGTCGGGTCAGCCTCGGCGCTCGATGGCGGCCTCGAGCCGCTCGAGCTTGCCGGTGAGCTCGCCGGCATACCCCTCGCGGATGTCGGCCTTGAGCACGAGGCTGACGCGCGGCCCGAAGGCTGCCACGGCGTCGACCGCCGCCTTGACCACGGCCATGCACTCGTCCCACTCCCCCTCCAGGGTCGTGAACATCGAGTCGGTGCGGTGCGGCAGGCCCGAGTCACGGACCACGGCGACAGCGGCGGCGACCGCCTCGCTCACGGAGCCGTTGGAGTCGGCGGAGGCGGACGGGGCGACGGAGAAGGCTACGAGCATGGGCCCACCGTATGCCGCGTGGTCCCGCGGCCGCCCGGGCGGTCGCCCGAAGTCCGGACCTCGGGGCTCCGCGGCCCCCTCGGGCGCCGACGTCCCGGACCTCGACGGTCGGGCGGATCGGTCAGGTGTCGAGGTGGCGCTGGTATGACAGCAGGACCTCGACCTTGCGGAAGCCGAGCAGCACGTTGACGCCGACCATCTGGGCGTTCTGCTCCGCGTTGCAGGTCTGGACCCGCTTGGCCTGCGGCGCGAACCGTGCCAGCTCCTGCAGGCCGCGCACCTTGACCGCCAGGCCGAGCCGGTGGCCGCGGTGCTCGCGGTGCACGAGCGTGCCCCACTGCATGACCTCCTCGGGGTCGTCCGCGCTCACCACGAGGTCGTTGTAGCCGACGACCTCACCGGTGGAGGCGATGGCGACCGTGTGCACCATGGTGCGCCCCTGCCGCTCAAGCCGGCCGAGCTCCTCGGCGTAGGTCTCAGGGCTCTGCGCCTCCTCCTCGAACTCGATCTCACCGGTCGGCGCGTCGACGGCGAGCTGGTTCCAGCAGGCGCAGTACGACTCGCGCAGCTCCTCGGGCAGGCCGCCGACGAACGACTCGATGCGGTAGCCGTCGTGGTGCGTGGCCGCCTGCGCCTCGAGTGCGACCAGGCGGTCGGGGTCGACAGGCAGGTCGAGGATGCGGCGCACCTCGGTGTTGGCGTAGGAGTACCCGCGACGCTCGGCGAACCGGACGTAGGGGTGGTCCGCCCGGGCGTCGTCGGGGACGTTGACCTCCACCAGGAGGGTGCGGCGACCGGCCGCCCGGGTCCGCTCGGCGACCCGCTCGGCCAGGGCGCTCCCGGCCCCGCGACCGCGCCACGCGGGGTCGACGTCGACCTCGGCCCAGGTGAACCGGGTGTTGTCCAGCAGCGGGAACCACAGCAGCGCAAGGCCCGCGACGTGGCCGTCGACGAGCGCCACCCACGGCTCGAGCCGCTCGACGGTGTTCTCCGACCGCAGCTGGACGGCCATCTCGCGCGCCGACCACGTCTTGGCCCAGGGCCGCTCGTGCAGGCAGGACGCCTGTCGCGCTGCGTGGGCGGCGGCCAGCTCGGCGTCGTCCGCGACGTCGAGCAGTCGCACGACGACACCCGTCCCGGGGCCGTCGGCGGTGCCGGGGCCGGGGACGGTCGAGGACGCCGTGCGGGGCGTGGTCGTCGTGGCCATGGCTCGAGTGTCCGGCTCGCGTCGCGTGTGCGGCAAAGGGTTTTCGGCCCCCGCAGGCCGAAGCGCGACGCCTCCCAGCCCACCTTCGTGGTGAGGGCCGAGACTCGTCAGGGACCGGCGAGGGCGGCGAGGAGGCTCGTCAGCGGCCGGTGAGGGCGGCGAGGTGGGCGTGCACGAGCGCCACCGTGGCCGCCCCCTCACCACTGGCCGACGCGACCCGCTTCATCGACCCGGCGCGCAGGTCGCCTGCGGCGAACACCCCGGGCACGGTGGTCTCCAGCGCGGCCGGCGGACGCCCACCGGTCCAGCGCTCGATGGGCACCTCGCGGCCGGTGTAGACGAAGCCGCGCTCGTCCCGGGCCACGACCTCGGGCAGCCAGTCGCTGCAGGGGTCGGCGCCCAGAAGGAGGAACAGGCCTCCCGCCTCGAGCCGCTCGCGCCCGTCCGGGCCCTCGAGCTGGAGCCACTCCAGGTGCGTCTCACCGCCACCGTCGACGACCCGCGTCCCGGTGCGCACCGTGATGGTCGGTGTGGCGGCGATCTCGCGCACGAGGTAGTCCGACATCGTCTCGGCCAGGCCGTCGCGGCGCACGACGATGGTGACGCTGCTGGCATACCGGGCGAGGTAGACCGCGGCCTGCCCGGCGGAGTTGCCGCCGCCGACGACGAACACGGGCCGGCCCTCCATCTCGCGCGTCGCACTCGTCGCCGCGCCGTAGTACACCCCGAGGCCGACCAGCTCCTCGAGCGACTCGATGCCGATGCGGCGGTACTGCACGCCCGTGGCGACGAGCACCGCCCGCGCGCGCAGCGAGCCGCCGTCGGTGTGGACGACGTGCGGCTCGCCGGGAGCGGCTGCGGGCTCGATCGACTCCGCGGGCACACCGGTGTAGATGCGGGCACCGAACCGGGTGGCCTGGAACCGGGCGCGCTGCGCCAGCCGCATGCCGGAGATGCCGCGCGGGAAGCCGAGGTAGTTGCGGATCAGCGAGCTGGTCCCGGCCTGGCCGCCGACGGCCTCCGCCTCGAGCACGACGGTGTCCAGGCCCTCGGAGGCGCCGTACACGGCGGCCGCGAGGCCGGCCGGTCCGGAGCCGACGATGACGAGGTCGACGATGCCGTCGGTGTCGACCGGCTGCGGTGAGCCGTAGACGAGGCGGGCCACCTGCTGCGCGGTGGCCGCCTCGAGGACCGTGCCACCGATGACGCCCGACGTCACGACGGGGTATGCCGGTGCCGCGCCGCCCTGCACCGACGGCAGGCCGGCGAGCACCTCGCGGGAGGCGGCGTCGTCGGGCGAGTACAGCCGGTGCGGGATGCCCATCCGGTCGAGGAAGTCGCGGATGCGCGCGGTCTCTGCCGTGCCGGCGCCGTCGATGATCCGCACGCCCTCGACCTCGGGCGTCGACGCCGTCCACCCCTAGTCGGAGAGGTACTCGGTGACGGCGGTGTGGAACTCCTCGTCCCGCGCGCCCTGCGGGATGAGCAGGTAGGTGTCGAACTTGCCGCGGGCGAGGGACTCGCGCAGCTTGGGCAGCGACAGGCCGTAGGCGTCGCGGGTGGTCAGGCAGATACGCCGGGCGGTGGGCAGCACGCCGTGCAGCTCGGCCAGGAGCCGCAGGCCGCTGTCGATCCCGGGCACCCGCCACCCCACCCCGAGCAGGGCGACCGGCTGGCCCCTCTCGTGCATCCGGGCGGCCGCCTCGCGGGCCTCCTCGGCGCTCTCGACGCAGACGACCTCGTAGTCCCGGGCGTAGCGCTGGAACTCGCTCGTGACGGTCGGGCACTGCTCTGGCTCGACGGCCAGGAGCAGTGCAGGGCGTGGACGGGCCGGCTCGCTCATGGTGTCCCGCCTCCCGGTGTCATGCGGCCTCGCTAGACCTGCGAGTCCGAGTCGATGAGCCACGAGTCGCCGCTGCGCACGACGGTGAGCACGTGGTTCTCCTTGCTCTTCGTGCCGTCCGTCTTCGCGAACGTGAGGGCCAACCGCACCTCGCCCGACTGGGCGTCGGCCGTGGTCTTTCCCACGTCGACCTTGGTGATGCCCGACCAGAACTGCTCGTACCCGGCCCGGCCCCCCGACTCCTTCTGGAAGCTCGGCGTGAGCTCGGCGAACGTCTGGTCGCGCTTGTCGGCCTGGGTCACGTTCGCGTAGTAGGTCTTGACGAAGTCGGCGAGCGCCTTGTCGTCCTTGGCCGACGACGTCGTGGTGGTCGTCGTCGACGGGGTGGTCGTCGTGCTGCTGGAGCTGCTGCTCGAGGAGCTGGACGAGGACGAGGTGGACGACGGGGTCTCCGTCTTGGCCGGGGCGGTGATCGTGGTCGTCGTCGGCGTCCGGGGGGTGTTGCTCCCGAACCCGTCGGTCACGGCATACAGGATGCCCAGCAGGAGCGCCACGGCAGCGAGGACGGCCACGAGCCAGAGCAGCGCCCTGTTCCCGCCCCGGTCGTCGCGGGGGCCGCGCGGACCGCCCGGAGGGACCGGGCCGGCCGGGTACGGCTCGGGGTCCGCGGCGTACGGCGCGGCGACGGGAGCCTGCTCCATCCGCTGGGTCCCCTCGACCGGCTCGGCGATCAGCTCGGTGGCGGCGGCTCCCGCGCCCACGGCAGCCGCGGCCCCCGGGATCGCGCCGGCCGGCAGCGCCAGGGTGGTGTCGCCGGCGGCGACCCGCCGCAGGCGCTCGCTGGCGGTGGCCATGTCCCAGCGGCGCGCAGGGTCGTGCTCCATCATCGCCGTGATGGCACCCGCCAGCGGTCCGGCGTGCTCCATCGGGCGCGCCTCGCCGTTGGCGATCGCCTGCAGCGTCGCGAGCGGGTTCGCCTGGGCCTCGTACGGCGGCTGGCCCTCCACGGCGTAGTAGAGGGTCGCGCCGAGGGCCCACACGTCCGAGGCCGGCGTCGGGTCGCCGCCGCGGGCCAGCTCGGGCGAGAGGTAACCGGGCGTGCCCGTCATGAAGCCGGTCTGGGTGAGCTGGTCGTCGGCGTGCGCGCGGGCGATGCCGAAGTCGCTGATCTTGGGGGTGCCGGTGACGTCCATGAGGATGTTCCCGGGCTTGATGTCGCGGTGGACGATGCCGCGCTCGTGGGCCCGGGCGAGGGCGCCGGCGACGGCCGCGCCGATGCCGGCGACCGTGGTGGCCGGCAGGGCGCCCTCGTCGCGGATGCGCTCAGCGAGGCTCTGGCCCTGGACGTACTCCATGACGAGCCAGTGGGTGTCGTCCTGGTCGACGACGTCGAAGACCCCGACGGCGTTGGGGTGGTTCAGCGAGGCGGCGATCCGCGCCTCGCGCATGGCCCGCGCCTGGGCGGCGGGGTCACCCGGCAGCGCACCGATCTGCTTGACCGCGACCTCGCGGCCGAGGACGGTGTCACGGCACAACCACACGGTGCCCATGCCGCCGCTGCCGATGGCACGCAGCACCTCGTAGCGTCCGGCGATCACCTGGGGCGGCACAGGGTTCCTTTCCGTCGGGTCCGGGGATCACCCTATTGCCCGCGGCGCCGTCGTCCACACCTCGGTCCGGGCTCTCACTCCAGGGCGGCGACCACCTGGTCGGCTGCGGTGTAGGGGTCGGTGCGGCCCTCGACGACCGCGGCGGCGAGCTCGTCCACGCCGTTGCCGTGGCGCAGGTCGCCCATCTTCTCGCGCAGGGACTTGATCGCGATCGACTCGATCTCGTCACCGGCGCGGCGGATCCGGCGCTCGCGCAGCGTGCCGTTGCCCTCCATCCAGGACCGGTGCTTCTCGATCGCCTCGACCACCTCGTCGACGCCCTGGCCCTGCGCCGCCACGGTCTTGACGACGGGAGGACGCCACAGGCCGGGCTCGGTGCGGTCGCCGAGGCTGATCATGTGCCGGATGTCGCGCACGGTGGCGTCCGCGCCCTCGCGGTCGGCCTTGTTGACGACGAAGACGTCGCCGATCTCGAGGATGCCGGCCTTCGCGGCCTGGATGCCGTCGCCCATGCCGGGCGCGAGCAGCACGATCGTCGTGTCGGCCAGGCCCGCGACCTCCACCTCGGACTGCCCCACGCCGACGGTCTCGACGAGCACGACGTCGCAGCCGGCGGCGTCGAGCACCCGCAGCGCCTGCGGGGTCGTCCAGGACAGGCCACCGAGGTGGCCGCGGCTGGCCATCGAGCGGATGTAGACCTGCGGGTCCAGGGCGTGGTCCTGCATGCGCACGCGGTCACCGAGGAGCGCGCCGCCGGAGAACGGCGACGAGGGGTCCACGGCCAGGATCCCCACCCGCTTGCCCTGCTCGCGGTATGCCGTGACCAGCGCGTTCGTCGACGTGGACTTCCCGACGCCCGGGCTGCCGGTGATGCCGATGACGTGCGCGTTCCCCGTGTGGGGGGTCAGCGCCGCCATCACCTCGCGCAGGGCGGGGTGGGCGTCCTCGACGAGCGAGATGAGGCGGGCGACGGCCCGCGGCGAGCCTGCCCTGGCCGACTCGACCAGGGCAGGGACGTCGACGGTGCGGGGAGCCAAGCGGGGTCCTCCGTGCGGGAGCGGTGTCGGGCCGGTGGGAGCCGGCTCAGGCCTGCGGGACGCGGATCACGAGGGCGTCGCCCTGGCCGCCACCGCCGCAGAGCGCGGCCGCACCGACGCCACCACCGCGGCGCTTGAGCTCGAGCGCGAGGTGCAGGGCGATGCGGGCGCCGGACATCCCGATGGGGTGGCCGAGGGCGATCGCGCCGCCGTTGACGTTGACCTTGTCGAGGTCGATGCCGAGCTCCTTGGCCGACGCGAGGCCCACCGCGGCGAACGCCTCGTTGATCTCGACCAGGTCGAGGTCGGCGGGCGTGATGCCCTCCTTCTCGCAGGCCTTGACGATGGCGCGGGCGGGCTGCTGCTGCAGCGTGGAGTCGGGACCGGCGACGACGCCGTGGGCGCCGATCTCGGCGAGCCAGGTCAGGCCCAGCTCCTGCGCCTTGGCCTTGCTCATGACGACGACCGCGGCGGCCCCGTCGCTGATCTGCGAGGCGGTGCCGGCCGTGATGGTGCCGTCCTTGCTGAACGCCGGGCGCAGCTTGCCGAGGGTCTCGGTCGTGGTGTCGGCGCGGATGCCCTCGTCGGTCCTGAACTCGACCGGGTCGCCCTTGCGCTGCGGGATCGAGACGGGCACGACCTCGTCGTCGAAGAGGCCGTCCTTCCAGGCGCGGGCGGCGAGCTGGTGGCTGCGGGCGCCGAACTCGTCCTGCTGCTCACGGGTGAACTGCTGGTCGCCGGTGTTGGCCTGCTCGGTCAGCAGGCCCATGGCCTGGTCGGTGAAGGCGTCCCACAGGCCGTCGAAGGCCATGTGGTCGCGCATCGTCACGTCGCCGTACTTGAAGCCATCGCGGGACTTCTCCAGCAGGTGCGGCGCGTTGGTCATCGACTCCTGGCCACCGGCGACGACGATGTCGAACTCGCCGGCGCGGATGAGCTGGTCGGCCAGGGCGATCGCGTCGATCCCGGACAGGCAGACCTTGTTGATGGTCAGGGCCGGGACGGTCATCGGGATGCCCGCCTTCGCGGCGGCCTGGCGCGCGGGGATCTGCCCGGCACCGGCCTGCAGCACCTGGCCCATGATCACGTAGTCGACCTGCTCGGGCGCGACGCCCGACTTCTCGAGCGCACCCTTGATGGCGACGGCGCCGAGGTCGGCCCCGGAGAAGTCCTTGAGCGAGCCGAGCAGCCGGCCCATGGGGGTGCGGGCACCCGCGACGATCACCGACACCGTGCGGTCAGGCGAAGTTGTCATGACGAAAGGCCTCCAGCGCCGTTGGGGATCAACCTCCGGCCACTCTAGTGCGGCCGGGTGGGACCGGGACCGCCCGGCCGGGTGGCGCTGACCACACCCGGCGGCTACTTCAGCGTGCCCTGCGAGAGGGAGCCCTGGAGCTGGCGCTGGGAGAAGATGTAGACCACGAGGACGGGGACGATCGTGATGACCACGGCCGCGAAGAGCTGGCCGAAGTCCACGGCATACCCCGCCTGGGAAGCGAAGCGCGCCATGCCCTGCGACAGGACGTAGTTGTCCTCGTTGGTGTTGAGGGCGACGGGCAGCAGGAACTGGTTCCACAGGCCGAGGAAGTTGAAGATCGCGATGGCGACGATGCCCGGCCGCGCCATCGGCAGCATGACCTGGGCGAAGGTGCGCCACTCCCCCGCGCCGTCGAGCTCGGCGGCCTCGGCGATCTCCTGCGGCAGCGCCCGGAAGAACGGGAAGAGGAAGAACACCGTGAACGGGAAGGCGAACGCGACGTAGGTGGCGATGAGGCCGGGCAGGGTGTTGAGCAGACCGGTGTTCTTCAGGACGAAGAACAGCGGCACGATCGCCAGGAAGATCGGGAAGGTCAGGCCCGCGAGGATCAGGTAGTACACGATGCCGCTGCCGGGGAACGGGTAGCGGGCGAGGGAGTATGCCGCGGCGGAGCCCAGAACCATGACGAGCACCAGGGCCGACGTCACGACGATGACGGAGTTGAGCATGTACCGGCCGATGTGGGAGTCGTTCCACGCGCCGATGTAGTTGTCGAAGCTCCAGTGCTGCGGCAGGGCCAACGGCGAGGAGAAGATCTCGCCGGTCGTCTTCCAGGAGGACAGGAAGACCCACACCAGCGGCAGGATCACGATGATCGACCACAGCGTCAGGACGACGTGGGAGACGACCGTGACCGTGCGGTCGCCCTTGGACAGCGGCGACGCGGTCGGGACGGCGGTGGCCTCGGGAGCCTCGGTGCGTGGGGTCCGCGGCGGGTTCGCGACGCTCATCAGCGGTCCTTCCCCTTGGTGAGTCGGTTGACGAGGAAGACGACCGCCGCGAAGAGCAGCGTCAGCACCGCGAGGACGACACCCATGGCGCTCGCCAGGCCGAACTGGCCCTTCTTGAACGCCGTGTTGAACAAGTCCTGGGTCATCGTCAGGGTGGTGTTCTGCGGGCCGCCGCTGGGGTTCAGGGCGGCCATGTAGACGAACGCGTCGAGGGCGAGGATGCCGAGGTAGATGTAGGCCGTCTGCACGGTCTCGCGCACCATGGGGATCGTCACGATCATCGTCATCCGGAACCGGCCGGCCCCGTCGACACGGGCGGCGTCGTAGAGCTCGGCCGGGATGCCCTTGATGGCGGCGATGAACAGCACCATGTAGAAGCCGACGAAGCCCCAGACGATGACGAACATGGTGACCGGCATCGCGGTGCCGACCTCACCGAGCCAGGCAAAGGACTTGAAGTGGTCGAGGCCGATGCCGGTCAGCAGGCCGTTGACCAGGCCGGCGGACGGGTCGAACATCTGCGACCAGATGAGGCCGATGACGATGGCCGGGATCGTGTACGGGAAGAACGAGACGATCCGGTAGAACGACGAGTGCGACAGGCCGCGGACCGAGCCGGTGCTGGAGCCGCCGACGGTGACCATCGTCGCGAGCGCCAGCGACAGCGCGATCGTGGCCAGTGGCACGACGATCGCGAGCAGCAGGTTGTTGCGGACCGCCTTGAGGAAGATGTCGTCCTGCAGCAGCGCCTTGTAGTTGCCGAGGCCGACGAACTGGAACGTGTCGGAGAAGCCGCTCCAGTTGGTCAGGCTGTAGATGAACGCCTGGACGAACGGCCACAGGACGAACACGGCATAGAACGCGAACGGCAGGCCGAGCGTCACCAGGACGAAGATCCGGCGGGACATCGGCATCCGCCGGCGCCGGCGCCTGGTCGCCGCGGCCACTGCCGTCGACGGGGCTGAGGGGACGACTGCGCTCATGGTGGCCTCTCGATCAGGTTGCGGTCAGGCGACGGCCCGGCCCGGCACGGTCCCCCACGGGGTCCCGCGCCGGGCCGGGCAGGGCGTCACTTGACCTCGACCTTCTTGACCGACGGGTCGTTGGCGACCTTGTCGGTGATCTTCTGCAGCTGGCTGGTCAGCGCCTTGGCGTCGATCTGGCCGGCCAGGAAGGCGTTCCACGGCACGAGCATGTCCTGGTTCATGCCGTAGACGTCGACGAAGTTCCAGGTGAACACGTCGGTGCCGGCGTCCTTGAGCATCTTGCCCTGGGACTGCAGCGCGGTGGACCCGAAGCCGTCGGCCGGGACCGTGTCCTTGACGATCGTCGGGGACAGCTTGGTCTTGGCGAAGTTGGTCGCGGCCTCCTTGGACAGCATGGTCCGCAGGAGCTCCTTGCCACCGGCGACGTTCTTGGCCTTGCTCGGCACGACGAACGGCTCACCGGCCGCGGAGTGCAGCGCGGTGTACGGCATCTTCGAGCCGGAGGTGAGGGTCATCTCCGGGGCACCGGTCATCTTGAAGTCGGCCTTGGTCTGCTTCTTCATCTCGTTCTCGATCCACGAGCCCGAGGGGTAGAGCAGGGCGGCCTGGTCGTTCGACCACTGGGCCTGGGCCGCGGTGAACTGGGTGCCGCCACCGCCGGGCTTCATGTAGCCCTTCTTGACGATGGTCTCGAGCGCCTGGAAGACGCCCTGCACGGCCGGCTTGGACCAGGCGTCGGGCTTGAGGTTCTCCAGCGCCAGGCGGACGTCGTCGCCGCCCTCCTTGATCGCCGAGGCGATGGCGAGGGTCTGGTAGTAGGTCGCGGCCTCCTTGCCCCACAGCATGAGGTACTTGCCCTTGGCCTTGGCCTTCTCGCCGAGCGCGATGGCCTCGTCCCACGTCTTCGGCGGGGTCCAGCCGTTCTGCTCGAACAGCGAGGCGGAGTACCAGATCGCGTACACGGTCTGGACGTAGTTGATCGCGACGAGCTTGCCGTTGATGGTGCCGGGCGCCTCGACACCGGGGTACAGGGTGTCCGAGATGGTCGTGCCCTCGAGGTTCTTGGCCGCGAACACGTCCTTGAGGTCCACCAGCTGGTCGGCGATGGTGTTGAGGCCGATCGCGTTGGCGCCGGAGTTGTCGATGAGGTCCGGCGGGTTCCCGCCGACGAACCGCGGCTGCAGCTCCTGGGCGATCTGGGTCGAGGGCTTGACCGTGACCTTGCTGCCCGACTGGTTCTTCTGCATGACGTCAGCGGCGAAGGTGACGTAGTCGTAGCCGTACCCGCCGTTGAAGATCACGGCCTCGACGGTGGACTTGTCGGCCATGCCGAACGGGTTCTTGTCGCTCTTGGTCCCGCTTGCGGCCGAGCTGCTGGAGCTCCCCCCGCCACCGGTCGCGCACCCCGCCAGCGCACCCGCCGCCGGCAGGGCGAGGCCTGCCGCGAAGGCCAGGCGCAGAATCGTGCGCCGCTCGACCTGCTCACCACGTAGATCCATCAGTTTCCCTACCTCCACGTATCGGCTGACCGCCATTGGCCACCGCTCGGCATGATCCCCACATCGTGGTGCGCGTGATTGGTTGTGTCAATAACGTTGACAGAACCAATCAATATCGATCAGGGTGCGCTCATGGCAGACACCCCCCGGCCGGCGCGTGTCCGTGTCCTCTCGCTCCCCGTGCGCGGCTCTCTCCCCGGCCCGGAAGGACAGCTGCCGCCACTGAAGCACGTGCGTCGCAGCGCCGTCCCGCGGCTCGCCGGGGCGGCGTCGGCGCAGATGCGCGAGCGGGTCGGCCGTGGCCGCCTGGGCAGTCCGCTGCCCTACGGCATCCAGAGCGACTACGACCGGGGCGCCGCTGACCTCGAGCTTCCTGCGCTCGAGCTCACCAACGGGCTGGTGACGGCGACCGTCCTTCCCGGTCTCGGCGGGCGCGTCTGGTCCCTCGTCGACCACACCCGTGACCGGGAGCTGCTCTTCGTCAACCCGCGGCTGCGGTTCGCCAACTTCGGCCTCACGGACGCCTGGTTCGCCGGCGGCATCGAGTGGAACCTCGGGTCCACCGGGCACACCACGCTCTCCTCGCGCCCGGTGCACGCTGCGGTGGTCGACGCCCCCGACGGCCCGGTCGTGCGCCTGTGGGAGTGGGAGCGCACGCGCGACCTCGTCATGCAGGTCGACCTGCGGCTCGACGGCACCCGCCTGCTCGCCTCGACCCGCGTCGTCAACCCCGACCCCGACGACAAGCCGCTGTACTGGTGGACCAACATCGCCGTCCCCGAGACGCCGGGCACCCGGGTGCTCGTCCCGGCGACGCATGCCTGGCGCACCGACTACACGGGGATGCTCGACCGGGTCGAGGTGCCCTTCCCCGACGGCGACGTCGACATCAGCCGGCCGCAGGCGTCGACGTATGCCGCGGACTACTTCTACGAGGTCGCGGACCAGCAGGGGCGCCTGGTGTGCGCGGTCGAGCCGGACGGGCGCGGGCTCGCGCAGACCTCGACCGGCGAGCTGACCGGCCGCAAGCTCTTCCTGTGGGGGACGGGCCCCGGTGGCCGCCGGTGGCAGGAGTGGCTGAGCACGCCGGACACCCGCTACCTCGAGGTCCAGGCGGGCGTCTGCCAGACCCAGCTCGAGCACGACGTCATCGAGGGCGGTGCGACCCGGTCGTGGACCGAGGCGTTCGTGGCCGTCGACCTCGACCCGGAGCAGGCCGGTGGGGAGTATGCCGCGGCGTCCGCGGCCGCGCGCGCAGCCGTGCACGCGGCCGTCCCGCCGGCCGAGCTCGAGGAGCTGCACGCGCGGTGGCTGGCGCAGGTGGCCGAGCTGCCGCCGGGCGAGCTGGTGCAGACGGGGTCGGGCTGGGGCCACGCGGAACTGGTGCTGCGCAGCCAGGACGCGCCCGCCGGGCTGGCCTTCCCCCCGGTGCAGGACGCCAGCGCCCCGCTGGCGCGGTTCGCGGCCGGGGACGTCGCCGCGCTGGACGACGTCCCCGCCGACGCGCCGACCATCCCCCCGGTTTCGTCACGCTGGGCTCAGGCGTTCGCAGCCGCCGAGGAGGACGGCGCCCACGGCTGGTGGCTCTCCTACGCGCGGGCCGTGGGGCACCACGCCCGCGGGGAGCTCGACGAGGCACGCGCGGCATACGGGCACAGCGTGGGGCTGCGACCCACGGCACCGGCGCTGCGCGGGCTCGCGGTGCTCGCGACGGACGTCGACCAGGCGGACGCGCTCTACGCTCACGCGCTCGAGCTCACGCCGCGGGACCGGCAGCTGTGGACCGAGCGGCTCGTGGCGCTGCTCGCGGCGGATCGGCCGGACGCCGTGGTGGAGGCGGCGCACGACATGCCGGAGGACCTGCGCAGGCACGGACGCACGCAGCTGGTGCTGGCGCAGGCGCTCGTCGCGCGCGGAGACCACGAGGCGGCCCTGGAGATCCTCGACGGGCTGGAGGTGCCGGACCTCGCCGAGGGCGACATCCCGACCGCCGAGCTGTGGCACGTGCTGCGGCCCGGTGATCCGGTGCCGGAACGACTCGACTTCAGGATGTCGCGCGAGGCGTAGGGCGGAGCGCCGGTCAGCTGGGGCGGAGCTCGGCGGGCAGCTCGATGCCGTGCTCCTGGGCGTACCGGACCATGTTGGGCATGATGACGGCGGACTGGGCCTGCAACTCGGCGGTGGGGGTGAAGGCGACGTACTGGCCGCCGGCGTACTGGACGGGCGTGTGGCCGGGCTCGATGACGAAGGCGTCGCCCGCGGAGTAGACCTCCTCGGTGCCGTCGGCGCCGCGGATGCCGAGCTTGCCCTTGATCACGTAGCCGACGTGGTGCGCCTGGCACTGGTCGCCCTCGCCGCCGCGGTAGAAGGGCGCGAGGTCGAGGTCCGTGAGGGTGCGCTCCATCGAGACAGTCCAGCCGTCGATGTCCTGCTCGTACGTCTCGAAGTACCCGGGGACGTGCATGTGCGTGGCCCGCTCCTTGGACATGGTCGTCATGACTTCTCCTCTGTCGACGGTCCCTGCAGGCGGCACGGTGCGCCGCTGCGCACCACGCTGTTCCCGGCCCGCAGGCGGCCACAGGGGCGAAGGTCCTTGCGCCACCCCGCGACGGTTGGCTAGCGGCTGGTGGGAGGTCTAGGGGCTCGGCTCGAGCTCGGCCCGCGCCCGGGACTCGACCGTGATCGTGACCGAGCTGCCGAACGCGTCCAGGAGCGGACCCACGAACGGCAGGTCGGCCTCACCCGTGAGCCGGACGACGGCGGTCTGGCCGTCCGGGCTGCCCGTGCCGGCAGACACCTGCCAGGCGCGCATTGCCGGAGGCAGGGGGCGGGCGGCGAGGTAGTCCGTGGCCGTGCGCCGGACGGTGTCGTCACTGACCGCCACAGCCTCGTCCAGGCCCGCGCGGTAGGCGCCGAGGTCGAGGGAGTCGGCGGCGTCGAGCGCAGCACCGTCGGCGGCGTCGAGCAGGCGCACCCGGGAGAGCTGCGCCGACGTCACGGCCACCGTCCCCATGATGAGCAGTGCAGCCACGAGGGTGTATCCGAGGACGAGCAGGGTCACCTGGCCGGACTCGCCGGCCCCGCGGTGGAGACGCAGGCGCGCACGGAGACCGCGCCGCAGCCACGCAGGCAGGTCGTGGCACCGTGCGCCGACGTCGTGGGGCAGCCCCCTGCCCGATCCCGCCCCCCTCATGGCACGCCCCGGAAGCGGTCGACCACGGCCACGTGGCTGGCGGTGACCGGGACCTCGAGCGGGACCACGTCCCGGGCGAACGCCGGAACCAGCGGCAGGGGCACGGTCACGGTCGCCTGCATGGTGACCCGACCGTCGGGGCGCAGGCACGGGTCGCCGTCACAGCTCATCGTCAGCACGCCCTCCCCTCCGAACCCCTGGTCCTCGAAGGCGATCCTGGCCGCCGCGTCAGCCCGTGCGCCGGCGTCCTGCTGGCGCTGGGCAGTGACGTACGCGCGGCCGGCCTCGCGGACGGCGGCGGACGCGGCATACGACCCGGCCTGGAGGCGAGCGAGGACCATCACGAGGTAGATGAGCGGCACCATCATCAGCACCGCGAGGAAGACGAACTCGACGAGGGCGCTGCCCCGCTCCCCGCCGGCCCGAAGGCGTGCGGTCGTGGTGGCGCGGGGTCGGGACAGGACGAGGCGGAGCAGCAGCATCACTGGTTCTCCTCGAACGCGCGGCCGACCACGTCGAGCCCCGCGTCGGGGCCGAGCGGCCCCAGCACCGGCAACGGCGCGACGACGCGGACGACGACCACCGCAACCCCGTCGGACTGGCCGACCGACACCGAGACGTCCCGGGCGAAACGCGGGGAGAGCGACTGCGCGATCAGCTCGCGCGCGCGCTCGGCTCCGACACCCGGGTCGACGTCCGCGCGGGCGCCGAACCGCGCTCCCTCGGACGCGCAGGACACCAACGTGTTGCGGACGTGCAGCGCCAGCCCGAGCTGGAGGACCGCCAGGAACAGCACCGTGACCAGGACCCCGACCAGGACGAAGTCCACGACCGCGGCGCCGCCCTCGCCACGGGCTGGACGCCGAAGTAGAGGGCGTGCGCCCGCAGGGCGGCGGGGCACGGTCAGCCCGTGACGTTGGACATCGCGCGGTGGAACATCGCCTCGAGCTCGCTGCCGGCGACCTTCCAGAGGACGGCGACGAGCCCGGCGGTCATCAGCGTGATCATGACCCAGCCCGGGACGTCGCCGCGCTCCCCGCGGCGCACGACGTCGGTGAGGGCCCACTGCGCGCGCAGCACGGCCTTGGCGAGGACGGTCATCGGTCTTCCTTTCGTAGCGGCTGTCGTCGGGACAACGCCTCAGATCGAGAAGCGCAGGAACGCGAAACCCGGGTAGACGGCGAACAGGACGGTCACGGGGAGGACGAGGAAGACGACCGGGACCATCATCGCGATCTCCTTCTTGCCCCCGGCCTCCATCACGGCCCGGCGCCCGCTCTCGCGGACGTCCTGGGCCTGCGCGCGCAGCACCTCGGCCAGCGGCGTCCCCCGCTCGACGGCGACGATCATGCCGTCGACGAAGCGGGCCAGGCTGGCGAGGCCGGTGCGGTCGGCCAGGCCCTGGAGGGCGGTCGGCAGGTTCGCACCGGCGCGCGCATCGGCGAGACAGCGCGCGAGCTCGGCCGACAGCTCACCGTGGGACAGGCGGCAGACCCGCTCCAGGGCACCGACCGCGCCCTCCCCGGCGCCGACCGCGAGGGCCAGCAGCTCCGCGACCGTCGGGAACTCCGCCAGCATGCGCTGCTCGCGCCGCTCGGCCTCGCGGGTCAGCCAACGGTCGCGGGCCACGACGCCGGCCCCGGCGCCGCAGAACGTGACGACCACCGACGGGACGACCGACCCACCCTGGCCGAGCCACATGACCGCGCCGACCGCCGATCCCAGCACGAGACCGGCCGCGCCCCACAGCACCTGCTCGGCGCGGAAGCGCTCCACCTCGGCGCTCCGTCCCGCTCGCAGGAGCCGCCGGCGCACCGAGCTCGCACCGCCGAGGACCTGCTCGAGGCGGGCACCGAGGCCCGCCACGACGGGCCGGGCGAGCTCGGCGAGGGCGCCGCTCCCGCCGACCTGACGGGTCGACAGCAGCCGTGACGGTCGGGGCGCGTCGCGCAGGTAGGGCAGCAGGCGGTCGTCGAGGGTCGCGCGGCGGTTGAGCGGCAACCCCTTCCACACCAGGACGAGGCCCAGCCCGAGGACCGCCCCGAGCAGCGCTCCCGGCCACGACACGACCTGGCCCAGCGCGGTCACCGCAGCACCCGCTCGTCCTCGGGGAGGCGCCCGATGTGGAGCATGAGGCGGTATGCCACGAGGGTCACCGCCGCGCCCGCGGCAAGGACCAGTGCACCCGTGGTGGTGCTGTAGGCCGAGATCGACTCGGGCCGGGTCGCCAGCATGGCGAGAACCACCCACGGCGCGGCGACCGCGAGCCGGGCGGCGTTGACCGTCCAGCCCTGCCGGGTCTCCAGCTCGGCGCGGGTGCGGGCGTCCTCGCGCAGGAACGTCGACAGGGTCCGCAGCAGGCGGCCGAGGTCGCTGCCACCGACCTCGCGGGCGATGCGCAGGGACTCGACCAGCCGGTCCCCGACCGGGTCGCTCAGTCGCTCCTTGAGCCGGTCCAGGCAGTCCTGGAACCGTCCCGTCGTGCGGTAGTCCTCCGCGAAGGCGGCGAAGGCGGGTCGCAGCTCCTCCGGTCCGCGCCGCCCGAGCTGACCGAGGGCTTCGGGCAGGGCGAGCCCCGCCCGCACGCCCGAGGCGATGTTGTCGACCGCGTCGGGCCACAGCTCACGCAGGCTCGCGCGGCGGCGCCGGGCCCGAGAGCGCACGAGGGCCAGCGGCGCATACCCGGCCATCAGGGCGAAGCACAGCGCGACCGGCGCCACCGAGGTCGTGGCGAGCACGAGCAGCAGGACGACGACGAACGCCACGGCGCACCCCGTCACGAGGCTGCGCGGGCCCACCGACTCGTACCCGGCCTGCACCAGCTCGTCCCGCAGCCGGTCCGCGGGCGTCGTGCGTCGCGGGCCGGTGCGCACCGGTTCGGACGGCACCCACATCGACCACCACACGCAGAACAGGCCGCAGCCGAGGAGCAGCCCCACGTAGGTCCCGGTCACGTCAGTCCCTCCCCAGCAGGGCGGCCACGTCGTAGCCCGCACGCCGGAACCGCTCGGGGTGCGGCGGGAACCCGTCGGCCCCGCGCAGCACGCCGTCGCGCTGGGTGAAGATGTCCGCCGTCTCGACGACGTCACCCTCGACCCGGCCCGGCACCGCCACGACCTCACGGACCCGGCGGACGCCGTCGTGCTCGAGGGCCACGTGGACGACGAGGTCGATCGAACCCGCCACCGTGGGGACCACGAACCGGCTGCCGACGTTCTCCCCCGCCAGCAGCGGAAGCGTGCACATCTTCGTGATCGCCTCGCGAGCGCTGTTGGCGTGGAGGGTGCACATCCCGGGTAGGCCGCTGTTGAGTGCGATGAGCAGGTCGAGGCTCTCGGCCTGGCGGACCTCGCCCACGATGATGCGCGAGGGACGCATCCGCAGGGCCTCCTTGACGAGGCGCCGCAGCGGGATCTCGCCGGTGCCCTCGAGGCTCGGCTGGCGGCACTGCATCGACGCCACGTCTCGCAGCGGGATCTTGAGCTCGAAGACCTCCTCGCACGTGACGACCCGCTCGCGCGGCGGGATGGCCGAGGACAAGCAGTTGAGCAGGGTCGTTTTCCCAATCATTCGTTAATGTGCCCCCATGCCGCCTACTACACCCCGTGCGGTTGCGATCTACGCACGAATCTCCCAAGACCGCGAGGGGGATGGGCTTGGGGTCCTTCGCCAACTGGCCGACTGTCGCGCCGAGGCCGAGCGCCGCAGCTGGGCAGTTGCCGAGGAGTACGTCGACGACGACATCAGCGCCTACTCCGGCAAGGAGCGCCCCGGCTATGAGCAGATGTTGCGCGATCTTGGCGACGGCCTGAGGGACGCCGTCATCGTCTGGCACCTCGACCGCCTCCACCGGCGACCAATTGAGCTCGAACAGTTCGTTCAGGTGTGCACCCGCGCCGGCGTGCAGCACGTGGTCACACTCCACGGCGACTTCAACCTCGGCTCCGGAGACGGCCTCCTTGTCGCCCGCTTACTCGCTGCAGTCGCGGCAAACGAGAGCGATTCCAAACGGCGGCGCGGCAAGCGCAAGGCGTTGGAAGTGGCCCAAACCGGTAAGCCACACATGGGTGGTGGGTTCCGCCCCTTCGGCTACAAACAGGACCGCGTCACCGTCGACGAGGCCGAGGCCCAAGTCCTAAGGACTGTCGCGCACCGGGTATTGGCCGGCGAATCGCTCCCCTCGCTGTGCCGGTGGTTGGACGACAGCAACATCCGCACGACCGGCGGCAAGCTGTGGCGCCCACAAGTGCTTCGCAGTGTGCTGCTCAATCCCCGCTACCAGGGAATGCGCACGTACCAAGGAGAGGTCCTCGGTACGGCGCAATGGCCGCCGATCTTCTCGCCCGACCTCAGCGAACGGCTCAGGATCAAGCTCACCGATCCGAAGCGACGCACCAACCGGGCAGCGCGACGCTATCTCCTGTCGGGCATGTGCCGGTGCTCCAAGTGCGGAGGCGCCATGTACTCGATGATGCGCTACGAAACCCGCCGCTACATCTGTCGATCCGGACCGGGCTTCAACGGGTGCGGCAGCATGACTATCACCGCGGCACCCCTCGAAGAGATGATCGCGGAGGCGGTCCTCTTCCGCCTGGACACCAAGCAGCTGGAGGACGCACTCAACGGGCGGGCACTAGCCGCACCCCATACGACCGCCTTACAGGGCTCCATCGACGACGACGTCGCGCAGCTCGAGGAACTTGCGCAGCTGTACGCCGACCGCTCTATCACCGCCTCCGAGTGGGTGCAGGCACGCAAGAGCATCGAGGACCGCCTGACCCAAACGCGACGCCGACTGGTCAGTGCCACCGGCGCACAGGACGCCTTCAACTACATCGGCCAAGGAAGCGCCCTACGAGGCCAATGGCCCAGCCTGAACCTCGACCGCCAACGCGCCATCGTCAAGGCCGTCCTGAAGCACGTCGTCATTCACCCCGGAAAGCCGGGCGTCCGCTGGGTCGACCCCCAACGTGCCGAACCCATCTGGCGGATCTGACCGCTCTCCGGAAACCCGGCCCAGCAACGCCGACACGCGCTCGACCAGCACCGGCGAACAGACCTTCACAGGGACGCCCTGCTCTGCGCAGGTGCGCTCAACGAGAGCCCTGACGGCCTCAATATCTACGCTGCCCATGACACCCACACCGCTGGCGGTCCTTGCCAGTCCTGAGTTTCGGAGGACCACCACACGTAGTCCGGTGGTCGCGCCATCCGCTCGGTGAGCTGGGCGATGGCCTCCCGGCCCGTGCTGGCGGTGATCGACACCCGGGCTGGTTGGAAGCCTTGGGCGACCTCGTACCGGTGCAGCCCTTCCCATCCTTGGTCGGCGTCCTTGGTGACGTACTTGCCCAGGTACCGGGCGGCCAGGCGCGCTTCCTCGAGCCGGCCGGACCCGGTCGGCAGGTCCCCGAGCAGCTTGATGTGGACGAACCCTCTCCCCCACGCCCGCTCGATCGCGCCCCGTTTGACGTACCGGCCGACGGCGAAGTGCAGGTGCAAACCATGCCCACCCGGGTGCCACTCGGGCACCCACAGGTACGGCAACGCTCCCCCGCCCAGCTCCGCCCGTAGGGTCCGGAAGAACTCCCCCGCGTCCGCGCGGGCTTGTCTGGGGTCGTGGCATCCCTTCCCGGCGTAGGTGAGGGTCCCGAGCCGGTTGAGCCGGTTCGCGGCGCAGTACCGGCGCACCTTCGTCCGCGCCCTCCTGCCCGCTTCGGCCTTGGCCCGTTCCGGATCACCCGGACCGAACGAGGGTCCCCGGCGCACCGGGTACTGCAACGACCCACCCGCCTCACCAGCCTCCGGATACAGGGACGCCACCCACCGCGCGCGCACCGTGCTCTCGGTTCCCACCTGCCACCACTCCTGGCTGAGGGTGCGCCGCGCGGACCAGGGCGACCAGCCGCGCGACGCACCCAGCCGTAGGAGAACCGGGGAACGTCAGACGTGGATGGGACTCACCAGCACCTGGGTCGCCACAGACGCCGAGCCACAGACATGGACCAGCCATGAGCGCGGACCAGAGTCTTTGTCAGTTCGGGTCTTTGGGTGTCTGTGAACGGCCATGAGTTGGGTGCGACCACATCGGGGCCAAGGGTGGGGAGCCGACCCCCAGGCATACGCCGTGAGTTTGTTGGTGTGTGAGTTCTTGGGTGTCTTGTATGGATTTGTCCGCACCAGCAGGCTTGCACCACCCACCGACAGAACTCCACCGCGTACGCCACCAGCCACCAGGTCTTTGCCAAACCCATACCCGAGGGCGCGCCCGCTGGCTCTTTAGGTCAGCAGCTCGACGATCCGCCCCGACCCGGCCGCCTCGGCCCCACACGTGCAGCCGGCGAACACCTCACGCACGTCCCCCACGGCCCCGCTGGTCGGCATGACCAGCTCCCCGGACCAGGCGCGGCCGCACGCGCGACACGTGACGTCAAAGGCCACCCGGCCCAGGCCGGTACAGCCGCAGCTGCACCGCCCGATGACGGGCACCGCCCGGGCCTGCCGAGCCAGACGAGCCCGACGCGCACGATTCCCCATGCCATCCAGTCTCGCGACCCCCTGTGACATCCCCGTCGACCGCACCGGGGGCGGCCTCCCCGCGCGCGGGCGGCCGCGGTTTGACGCGTTAGGTAAGGCTGGCCTAACTTGATGGCGTCGCCAACAACCGGAGGAGTTCGTCGTGGATCTTGGACGTACGTTGGTGCTCGGTTTCATCGCCGGGGTCACGATCTTGATCGGACTGCCGATCGGTCGCCTTCGTCGGCCCACGCCTAGCCTGCGAACGTTCTTGAATGCGACCGCGGTTGGCGTTCTGCTCTTCCTAGTGTGGGACGTTCTGACGCACGCTTGGGAACCGATTGACACGGCTTTGGGCAAGTTCCACGACGGTGGTGGCACGTTGGGCACTGTCTTCGGATACGGCGGTTTGTTCGTCGGAGGACTCGCTGTGGGGCTGCTCTCCCTGGTGGCCTACGAGGGTTGGATCGGCCGAGTCAGCGCCCGAAGTGCCAGCACAGCGCACCCTCACCATGGTCCGGGGGCCATGCACGTAGCAGAGCCGGTTCGTCCCCGCACCGGCATCGCATCCTGGTCGGCAGCCCGCCGGTTGGCGCTGCTGATCGCGGCAGGTATCGGCCTTCACAACTTCGCCGAAGGACTGGCCATCGGCCAGTCTGCCGGGCGCGGTGAGATCGCACTGGCAACCCTGCTGGTCATCGGCTTTGGCTTGCACAACGCCACCGAGGGCTTCGGCATCACAGCGCCCTTGGCTGGCGACTTGACCGCAGACGGCACCCCGCGGCGCCCGTCGTGGCGATTCCTGCTCACCCTCGGCCTGATCGGTGGCGGCCCCACCTTCGTAGGCACCGCCGTCGGACACGGCTTCACGAGCGAGCCGGTCAGCGTGGTGTTCTTGACCCTCGCCGCGGGCTCCATCATCTACGTCGTCACCCAGCTCCTGGGGATCGCCGCCCGCGCCAAGCGCACCGATCTCGTGGCTTGCGGTCTCCTGCTGGGCCTGATCGCCGGCTTCGCCACCGACGCGATCGTCACCGCAGGCGGGGCCTAACCCACCCCACTGAGGAGGCCGGCTGGCGACCAAAACTCGCGCCGTCCCGCTCCCCGAGTTTCGTTGCTACTTCGAGTGAAGAACGGC
>NZ_JBHUYG010000040.1:0-35759 GCF_042668795.1 Pedococcus sp. NPDC057267
CGGCATACGCTGCGGGGATGACGACCACCACCGACCTCGCCGTCGACACGGTCACGGACCCGGACGTCAAGGCGGGCTACGGCACGGACGAGTCCGTGGGCGCGACCGCCCCGGCCGACTTCGAGGTGGTGCGGGCCCGCAACCTCGCCGACGTCGTCGAGGTGATGCGGTGGGCGCACGAGACCCGCACCCCCGTCGTCCCGCAGGGTGCCCGCAGCAGCCTCACCGGCAGCTCGGTCGCGATCGAGGGCGGCATCGTGCTCAACACCGAGCGGATGGCGTCGGTCACCACCATCGACCCGCTCGAGGGCATCGCCGTCTGCGGTCCCGGCGTCGTCAACAAGCAGCTCAAGGACGCCGTCGCCGAGCACGGCATGTTCTACCCGCCGGATCCCGCCTCCTCCGCCTTCTGCACCATCGGCGGCAACGTCGCCACGAACGCCGGTGGGCTGTGCTGCGTCAAGTACGGCGTCACCGCCGACTACGTCCGCTCGCTGCAGGTCGTCCTGGCCGGGGGCGAGGTCATCCGCACCGGCCACCGGACCGCCAAGGGCACCGCGGGCCTCGACCTCACCGGCCTGTTCGTCGGGTCCGAGGGGACGCTCGGCGTCGTCACCGAGGTCACGACCCGGATCATCCCGGCGCCCGACCCGGCCCTGACCGTCCTCGCGACGTTCGACTCGCTCGACGCGGCGAGTGCCGCCATCGTCGCGCTGCGCCGCGAGCGGCACGTGCCCAGCCTCGTCGAGCTGATGGACCGAGCGGCCGTCGCCGCGGTCCAGGCGCTCTCGGACTACGGCTTCCCGTCGGACTGCGAGGCGGTGCTGCTCGTGCAGTCGGACCGCCCGGGCCACACCGGCGAGGACGTGCAGCGGTATGCCGGCCTGCTCACCGACGCGGGCGCGACCGAGGTCGCGGTGGCCGACGACCCCGCCGAGGCCGACCTGCTGCTCGCGGGGCGGCGGGCGCTCAGCCCCGCCCTGGAGGCCAAGGGCCCGCGCTACCTCGAGGACGTCTGCGTGCCGGTGGGGCGGCTCACCGACCTCATCCGCGAGGGCCAGCGCATCGCCGCCGACTCCGGCCTCGAGATCGTCATGGCGGGCCACGCCGGCGACGGCAACCTGCACCCGAGCATCTTCTTCTCCCCCGCCGAGCCGGGCAGTCGCGAGCGCGCGCACGAGGCGTTCAGCCGGATCGTCACGACCGCGCTGGGCATGGGCGGCACCATCACCGGCGAGCACGGCGTGGGCACGCTCAAGGCGCCGTGGCTCGCCGAGGAGCTCGGGACCGCCGAGCTCGAGCGGCAACGGGCGCTCAAGGCGGTCTTCGACCCCCGCGGCGTGCTCAACCCCGGGCGCGTGTACTGGTCCTGAGCTCCGCTCCCCGGGCACCGCAGGCCACGCCGACTCGGGACGGCCCGCACCCACCCGGCGGCCCTGGCGCGGACCGGTCGGGGGTGCGGCGGCCATCACTGGTAGAAACAGGTCATGAGTCCGCTCGAGCTCGAACGCAGTGAGTCCTGGCTGTCCCGCGAGGACCTCGACGCGGCCCGTCAGCGCCTCCCGATCCTCTACGTCGACGCCGTCCCGGTCCGGGTGGACGAGCGCGGGGCCGTCACCGCGGTCGGGCTGCTCCTGCGCGCCTCCGACGGCGAGATCAACCGCGAGCTGGTGTCCGGGCGCGTGCTGTACCACGAGCGGGTGCGCGACGCCCTGATCCGCCACCTGGAGAAGGACCTCGGCCCCGTGGCCCTGCCGCAGGTCCCGGCCAGCCCCCAGCCCTTCACCGTCGCGGAGTACTTCCCCACCCCCGGCGTCACGCCGTTCCACGACCCGCGCCAGCACGCGGTCTCCCTCGCCTTCGTCGTCCCGGTGGCCGGCGACTGCCAGCCGCAGCAGGACGCCCTCGACCTCGCCTGGCTCAGCCCCGAGGAGGCCCTGCAACCGTCGGTGGTCGAGGAGATGGCCGGGGGCCACGGCGTGCTGCTGCGCCAGGCCCTGGCCCACCTCGGGCACGCGATCTGACGATTCCGCAACCGATTCCCCCCGACATCAACCGAACGGCTGAGGCGTGAACCGCAGGCGTCAGGGGACACTGGGTGACGTGCCGGGGGAAATCGCCACATACCTCCTCGGCGCCCAAGGGGGCGACGAGGAGGCTTTCGCACGCCTGTACGCCGCCACGAACCCCGTCCTGGTCCGGTACCTGCGGGTCGTGGCCGTTCAGGACGCGGGCGCCCTGGCCCTCGCGACATGGCCCACGCTCCTTCGTCGGCTCCCGGCGTGCCCGGCCGACGACGACGACTGGCTCGAGCTCGCCGTCGGCACCGCACGCGAGACCGCAGCCGCCGGCACCCCGGTGACGCGGGCCCACCCGGACGCGGAGCAGGATCCGCGCACGGGCGACGCCCAGGCGGTCGCGCGGGCCGTGTCGGCCCTGCGCGCCTGCGGGCCCGAGTCGGCGGACGTGTTGGCCATGGCCGTCGTCGCCGGGCTCGGCCGTGACTCCATGGCGCGCCTCACCGGCACGGACCCCGCTACCGTGCTCGACCTCGTCCTTCGGGGGCAGGGGCGCCTGCTCGAGCCCCTGGAGGAGCTGTACGCCGCGATGCGGACGCCAGCGCGGCCCGAGGAGCTCACCGACGCGGCGACGGTCGCGGGGCTGTTCGCCGATGGGGCCGCCGTGAGGCCGAGAGCGACACCCGTCCCCGGCTCCGGCGCTGCAGGCTTGGCGGGGGTGCCGGCAGCGGCCGCTCCCGCGGCCACGGGTCCTGTCGCCGCGCCGCGGGTGGTCGCGCCCGCCGAGGCGTCCGTGGTGGACCTGCTCACCTGGCAGACGCCGGCTGCGAGCCCCACGCTCGTCCGCCCGGTCCCCCCTCGTGGAGCCCGCGAGGCCTCACGAGGCGCCCGGGCCGGCGCCGGCGCAGCCGCCTGGGTCATCGCCCTCGGTGGCGTGGGAGCTGCCGCGGCGATGAGCGGCCTGCTGCCGGCCGTCGTCGACAACCTCTTCCGCGGACCCGTGAACCGTCCCGTGGTGACCGCCCAGGGCCCGGTGGTTCCGGGCCCGAGCGCCTCCGGTGGTGGGCCCACGGCGACGCCCCCGGGTGTCGAGCCGACCGGGCCCGGAACCCAGCCCGGGACCCAACCCGGCACCCAGCCCGGCACCCAGCCCGGCGAGCCCCCGGTCGGCGGGGGCACCGTGGAGCCGGTCGGCCTCTCGGGCACCGGCGCCGCCGCCACGGTCGTGATCAGCACCGCCGCGTTCACCACGTCCGCAGGCACGGCCACCACCGCCGCAGGTGGCTCGTCCGACGGCGCTGCGGGCCCGTCCGCCCCTCCCCCTGCGACCTCCGGCGGGGGCGCCGTCACCGGCGGTGGCACGGTCACCGGCGGTGGCACGGTCACCGGCGGCGGCACCGTGACCGGGGGTGGCACCGTGACCGGCGGCCCCGTGACGGGCGGCGGGAAGCCGGTCCCCGGCATTGCCACCGGCCGCACGCCGACCCGGGCCGCTGCAGCCGCTGCGCGGGCACAGGCCAAGGCCGCGGCCGCGGCGGCCCGCGCCCGGGCGAAGGCGGCCAAGGAGGCGGCCAGGGCCCGCGCGAAGGCGGCCAAGGCCAAGGCGGCCCAGGACGCGAAGGCGAAGGCCGCGAAGGCGCAGCCTGCGAAGGGCAAGAAGGCCTGACAGGTCGCCGGCCCCGGCGGTCAGCGCTGCGCGGCGTGCCACGACGCGCCGGCGCGGCTCCGGGTCAGCCCGCGGTGCGCCGGGCCCTGCGGTCGGCCGCGTCCATGGTGTCGGCCTCCTCGAGGGTCGGCGCGGTGCCGCCGAGGCGGGCCGGCAGCAGCTCGCGCTCGGCGTCCGGCCACGCCGGGTACGCGGCCTGGTCCGCCTCGAGCTGCACCCGCATGACGTCCTTGACCCGGGCTGTCGCCGTCACCGGGTCCTCGTCGGTCGCGACCACCAGGGGTGCGCCCACGGTGATGAACAGCGGGACGTGGTGGCGGCCCATCCTGCGGGGGCGGCCCTTGGTCCAGATCCGCTGCGAGCCCCAGATCGTCACCGGCAGCACCGGGACGCCGGCCTCCTGCGCCAGCCGCACCGCGCCGGACTTGAACTCCTTGAGCTCGAACGACCGGCTGATGGTGGCCTCCGGGAAGACGCCGACGATCTCGCCGGACCGCAGCGCGGCCAGGGCGGTCTCGTAGGACTCCTGCCCGGCCTCGCGGTCGACCGGGATGTGGCGCATGCCCGTCATCAGGGGCCGGGCGACCGGGTTGCCCCAGATCGACTTCTTCGCCATGAACCGCACGAGGCGGCCGGCCTCGACACCGGCGAGGCCGGCATACGTGAAGTCGAAGTAACCCGTGTGGTTGATCATCATCACGGCGCCACCGGTGCGCGGCACGTGGTCGAGCCCGCGGAGGCGGATCTTCAACCCCTGGAAGGCGAACAGCGCTCGGGCGACACCGATCACGGACGAGTAGACCGGCTCCATGGGGCCCAGCCTAGAGGTCAGCCGTGGCGTGACGGCGTCCAGGCAACCTGCATCACGTTGTTGCCTGTCTCACGTGACACGAGGCGCCCGCGGCCGGGGACGGCCGGCACCGGCTTGACGTTGCCGATGAGCGGGCCCTCGTCCGGGCTGCCGGAGAGCAGGATCCCGGGGCTGGCCAGGTCGCGCAGGCTCTGCATGACCGACTCGTACGACGCCCGGCTCGCCCCGCCGGTGCGGCGCGTGACGACGAGGTGCAGGCCGACGTCGCCGGCCTGGGCCAGCAGCGGCACGAGGGCCGCGAGCGGGCTGCCGGTCGAGGTCACCACGAGGTCGTAGTCGTCGACGAGCACGAAGACCTCAGCGCCTCTCCACCAGCTCCGGGTGCGCAGCTGCTCGGGCGTGACGTCCGGCCCGGGGAGGCGGGAGCGCAGGTATGCCGCGAGCTCGGGGATGTTCTGCGCCACCTGGTCCTCGGTGGTGAAGTACTCGCGCAGGTACTCGTCGGGGATCTCGCCGAGCAGGCCGCGGCGGTAGTCGACCGCGAAGATCTGCGCCTCCTGCGGGGTGTAGAGACGCATGACCTCGCTGGCGTAGGTGCGCAGCATGGCCGTCTTGCCCGAGTCGCTGTCGCCGAAGAGGTACAGGTGCGGCTCCTCCGTGGGGTCCACACCGATCGGGGCCAGGCTGCCCTCGTCGATGCCGAGCAGGATGCGCCGGTCCGCGGTCCGCGCCTGCGCGCGCACCTGCTCGAGGTCGATCCGGTCGGGCAGCAGCCGCAGCTTGGGACCGCTCGGCCCCTGCCACGCGGCGTTGACGCGCTCGACCAGGTCGTCGACCCCAGCCCCGAGGCTGCCGGCGTCACCGCTTCCGTCGATGCGCGGGATCCCGGCGAGGAAGTGGTGCCGGGTCGCCTCGAGACCGCGCCCGGGCCGGCCCTTCGGCACGTTCGCCGCGAGCTTGCGGTCGATCTCGGAGTCGCTGGTGTCGCCGAGGCGAAGCTCCAGGCGCGTGCCGAAGACGTCCTTGACCGCGCTGCGGAAGTCCATCCACCGGTTCGTGGTCGCGACGAGGTGCAGGCCGAAGGTCAGGCCGCGCCCGGCGAGCTCCTGGATCTGCAGCTCGAGCTCGTCGAACTCCGCGCGCAGGGTGGGCCAGCCGTCCACGACGAGGAACACGTCGCCGTACCCGTCGTCCGCCCGCCCCTCGGCCCGGCGCCGCCGGTACGTCTCGATCGAGTCGATGCCCTGCGCGCGGAAGTAGGCCTCGCGCTTGTCGACGATGCCGCGCAGCTCGGCGAACATGCGGCGCACGACGTCGGGCTCGTTGCGGCTGGCCACCCCGGCGACGTGCGCGAGCTTGACCAGCGGCGCGAACGTGCCGCCGCCGAAGTCCATGACGTAGAACTGCGACTCCAGCGGCGTCGTGGTGAGGGCCAGGGCGGCCACGAGGGTCCGGGCCAGCGTGCTCTTGCCGCTGCGCGGGCCACCCACGATGGCGACGTGGCCGGCCGCCCCGCCGAGCCCGGCGGACAGCACGTCCCGCCGCTGCTCCAGGGGCCGGTCGACGATGCCCAGCGGGACCACGAGCGACCCGGCCGCGCGCCACGACGGCGAGACGAGGCCGAGCCGGTCGTCCGTCGTGAGGTCGCCCAGCAGGCGGTCGAGCGAGTCCGGCACGTCCAGCGGCGGCAGCCAGACCTGGTGGGCGGGGCGGCCCTTGCCGCGCATCTTCGCCACGGCGATGTCGAAGGTGGCACGGTCCTCGCGGGGGCCCTCGTCGACGACGGGCACCTCGGTCTCGGTGCTGAGGCGCAGCACCGGCGCGGCGGAGAACGGGATGATCTCGCCGGTCGTCCCGGTGTTGCCGGTGTGGGCGCGCCGGCGGGCCGGCGGAGGCCCGGACACGTAGGCGGCCTTGAACTTGAGCAGGGTGGTCTGGTCCGGCTTGAGGAAGCCGAGGCCGGGCACGGCCGGCAGCTCGTACGCGTCGGGCACGCCGATGACCGTCCGCGACTCCGACGCCGAGAAGGTGCGCAGGCCGATCCGGTACGACAGGTGCGACTCCAGGCCGCGCAGGCGCCCCTCCTCGAGCCGCTGCGAGGCGAGCAGCAGGTGCATCGACAGCGACCGGCCGAGGCGGCCGATCGCGACGAACAGCTCGACGAACTCCGGCCGAGCGGCGAGCAGCTCGGAGAACTCGTCGGCGACGATGAGCAGGGCGGGCAGCGGCTCGAGGTCGGCCCCCGCCGCCCGAGCCTTCTCGTAGTCGGTGACGTTGGCGAAGTTGCCGGCGGCGCGCAGCAGCTCCTGGCGGCGCACCATCTCGCCGTGCAGGGCGTCCTGCATGCGGTCGACGAGGCTGAGCTCCTGGCCCAGGTTGGTGATGACGGCGGACACGTGCGGCATGTCGGCCATGCCGGCGAAGGTCGCCCCACCCTTGAAGTCGACGAGGACGAAGTTGAGCGCCTCGGACGAGTGCGTCATCGCGAGCGCGAGGACGAGCGTGCGCAGCACCTCCGACTTGCCGGAGCCGGTGGCGCCGATGACCAGACCGTGCGGCCCCATGCCCTGCTGGGCCGACTCCTTGATGTCGAGCGAGACGACCTGCCCCTGCGCACCGACGCCGATCGGCACCCGGAGGCGGTCGCGCTGCAGCCGGGGCCGCCAGGCGGCCTCCGGGTCGTAGTCGCGCACGTCGCCGAGGCCGAGCAGGTCCACGAGCTCGGTGGTGCCGGTCATGGCGTCGCGGCGCTCGGGCTCGGCACCGGCATACAGCGGCGCGAGGCGGCGCGCCGCTGCCTCGGCCTGCACGAGCGACATCTGGTCGGCGAACCCGCGCGCGGGCTCGCTGGACAGCGTGAGGATCTGCATCGGCACCCGGCCGGCGTACGGGCCGGAGGTGGCCGGCTGGCCCAGGGCGAGGCGCATGCGGCTGTCCACCGACAGCTCGTCCCAGCGCTCGGGCAGGTGCAGCACGGTGACGCCGAGCACGCCGTCCTCGGTCACGATCGCGTTGCCGGGAGGCACGTCGCCGCCGTCGACCACCACGAGGACGTGCGGCAGCGTCACGGTCTCGGAGTAGCCGAACCGGGGCCGCTCGCGCAGCTCGGCAGGCAGCATCAGCTCGAGGTCGGACAGGGACGAGGCGACCATGCGGGCGGGGCCCACGCCGTCGCGCTCGCGCTGGCTGTGGGCGTGCGGCAGCCACTTGACCCACTCCCACTCGGGGAGGGCGTCGGACCCGGCCACGACGGCGACCTGGAGCTGGTCGGGCGCGTGCTGGGTGGTGGCGGCGGCGATGATGCTGCGGGCCAGGGCGCGGGCCGGCTCGGCGTCGCCGGTGACCTCGATGCGGGAGAAGTACGGCAGGCTCACCGACGCCGGCAGGTCGGGCTGGACGCGGTGGGTGGACAGCAGGCGGTGCAGCGCGGACGCGGCGACCGGGTCGAGCTGGGCCATCGGCGGGGTGTCCGGGGCCTCGAGGGTGATGCACAGGGGCTGGTTGGTCCGCCCGAACCGCACCCGCAGGAAGTCGTCGTCACTGGCCGAGCGCTCCCAGACGCGGCTGCGCTCCTCGCACACCGACGGCAGCGCCTCGGGTGACGGGTTGTTCCACAGCGCCGCGGCACGCTGGCGGTTCGCGGCCTCCCGGACGGTGGCGCGGACCTCGCCGAGGTAGGCGAGGTACTCGCGCCGGGCCTCGCTGACGCCGGCCGCGTGCTGCTGGCGCTGCTTCCAGCCGTTGACGCCGACGAACCCGAGCGAGGCGAGCAGGAACATGCCGCCGGCGATGTACCCCTTCACCCCCGGCTGCGACAGGGCCACGAACGCGATCGAGCCGACACTCCCGAGCATCGGCACGGCATTCATGAGCAGGGAGCTCGCGCCCTCGCTCGGCGTGATCTCCGGCGGGGACTGCAGGACGATCCGGCCGGAGGGCACCTCAGGAGCCTGCTCGCGCGGCCCCCTCCGCAACGTCACTGCCATGTGGTGTGCGCCCTCCTCGACGACCGGCTGTCCCCATCAGGCGGCCCCCGACTCCCCCGAGACGGACGGCACCCCTGCACGTGCGGGCCCAACCTACCCTCTCCCCCGCCGGGGCAGCGCGCTGGCGTGCGGGCCGGCCACGGTCAGGCACTATTGTTCCGGGGAGCCGTGGGGGCAGCGACGTACGCAGGAGGGGAGGCAGGGTGTCCGGCGAGGAGTCAGCGCACCGGGTGTCCCTGCTCGCCGACGACCGCCGCTACGACCTCGTTGCCCCCGCCAACGCGCAGGTGGGCGACCTGCTCGCCGTCCTCGGCATCGCCCCACGCAACAGCCCGTATGCCGTCGCCACGCCAGCGGGCCGCGTCATCGCGCTGCACGAGGTGCTCGGCGACGCGGTGCCCGAGGGTGCCCTGCTCACCGTCGTCCGGGCCACCACGCACGAGGTCCCCCGCGACGTGCGCAACCTCGACCCGTCCGTGGTGGCGGCCGGGGCGCGCTCGCCCGAGGGCCAGGGTGGCCGGTACGTGCCCCCCTCCGAGGCGACCATCGCCCGCCGCCAGCTCTCCGAGGTCACGCGCCGCCGCGGCAGCCTGCCGAACGAGGCGGCGGCGGACCCGGCGGCTGCCACGGCGGCCGCCCTCCCGCTCGCGCCGGCAGGTCCCTCGGCGGTCTGGCTGCAGCCGCAGGTGCTGGCCCGGTGGGCCGCAGGCGGGATCGCAGCGGCCGCAGCCCTCGTCCTCGGCGTCGAGGCCTTCCGCGGCCAGCTGCCGAGCGGGACGTCCTGGCCCGCGGCGGCCGCCCTCCTGCTGTTCGTCCCGGGCCTGGCCCTGGCGCTCGACGCCTCGGCGAACGGCCGGCTCTCCCGGGTGGTGGCACCCGTGTTCGGCTTCGCCGCCGGCCTCGCGCTCCCCGTGACCGACTCCCCCGGCTCCGGACGCATCGCGGTGCTCGCCGGCGCCGTGCTCGCGACCGCGCTCGCGGGCGTGGCCCGCATCGTCGGGGGCACCTCCGACCGCGCCTCGCGGGCTGCCATGACGTCCTGTGCCGCCGTGGCGGGCCTGTGCGTCGTGGGGGTGCTGCTGGACTGGCCGTCGTTCGCCGTGGCGGCCGTCGTGGCCGGCCTCGTGCCGGCGGTCGTGCGACTGCTGCCCTCGCTGGGCTTCGACCTGCCCGACGAGCAGCTCGTCGACGTCGACCGGCTCGCCACCACCATCTGGACCGCACGCGTCCAGCAGGTGCGTCGGTTCCGGCGGCTGCGGCCCCGCGAGGTGGACGGCGTCTTCCACCAGGCCCGGGAGACCGTGGCCGCAGGCACGGTCTGGGGCTGCCTGGTCGCCGCCGTCGCGCTGGCCGTCCTCGTGGCCACGCCTGGCCGGTCGGCGCTCGCCACGTGGGGTGGCGTGGGGCTGTGCGCGGCCGTGACCCTCGCGCTGGGCTACCAGTCCCGCACGGTGCGCGACCGGCTCCCCCGCACCGCGATGCTCACCACCGCGGGCGTGGCCGCGCTGCTCGGGACGTATGCCGCGGGCGCGCGGCTCGCCGACGCCTGGGGGTTCGTGCTGCTGGCCCTCGCGACCGTGCTGGGGCTGGTCGCGGTGGGGGGCGCCGTCGCGCTGGCCCGCGGCTGGCACTCCACCCGCCTGTCCCGCCTGTCCGACCTGCTCGAGTCGTCCGCCGTCGTGCTGAGCCTGCCCGTGGCTGTCGTCGCGGCCGACGGCATCGAGGCGTTCCGGCGGCTGACCTCCGGCTGAGCTCGAGCCGACGACGACTCGGCGAGGACACCCACCACGAGCCGCAGACCCCGACCACCCGACCCCGACGAGACGAGGACCCGGTGAGCACCACGGCGAAGAGCAAGGCCCGTGCCGGACGGCGCGATGACGGCATGCGGCTGTGGGGTCGGGGGCTGCTCGTCCTGGTCGCCCACCTGGTGCTGCTCGGCGCCGTCTGGTGGTCGTGGCACCCGCGCCTCGGCGACCACAACGCGACGCCGGGGCTGTACCCCAAGACCCTCGGCATGGCCGTGGCCGTCGTCTTCTGGCTCGTCCTGCTGCAGGTGACGGACAGGATCCCGTTCAAGGTCCTGTGCGCGATGTTCCTCCTCGTGCCGTTCGCGACGTTCTTCGTGCAGGACGCCGGCTACCGCGTCTGGACCACCGCGGTCATGCAGCCCACCACCGACGTCACGGTGACGCAGGCGGAACGGCTCCTCAACGGCGGCTACCGCGTGCGCGTGTCGGGCGTCGGCACCGGGGAGACCGTGGCGTACTCCACCCTGGGACGCCGCGGCCCGAACTACTACCAGTACTCCGTCGTCCGGCCCGGGCAGAAGGCGGACGTGATCACCGACCCGACGGGGCTGTCGGTCCCGCTCCTGCGACCTCAGGGCTGGACCGGGTCCCCCGACTCGCGCACCTCGCCCCTCTGGGCCTCGGTGACGCTGGTGTCGCTGGCGTACCTGGAGCTGATCTGCTTCTCGGCGCTGACCCGGCGGCGCAGCCAGATCATGGCCGTCGACGACCCGGGACGCTTCGGCGGCCCCCGGGCCAGGCGGTCCCGTGCCAGGCCGGCGGCCGCGCCGGACACGGCCGACGAGAACGCCTGAGCGACGACGCGCCCGCGTCAGTCGACGTCCGGCAGCGGCATCTGCCGGATCCGCTCCATCTGCTCGCGCATCTCCCGCAGGTTCCGTCGGGCGGCGCCGATGGACGCCGTCAGCTCCTCGGTCGCCGGGTCGTCGGACTCCAGCGCCTCGGCCTGGACCCGCATCACCTCACGGGCGTTCTCCGCTGCCGTGCGGCGGACGTTCTCGGCGGCCGGCGACTCGTCGACCCCGGCCACGACGGCCGTGGCACTCGTCTCGCCGAGGTCGATCTGGCGCTGGAGCCGCTGCCAGTCGGGGCCGAGCTCGCCGCGGCGCGCCTTGGCGGCGCGCTCCTCGTCCTCGGGCTCGACCTTCGCGAGGTAGGCCTCGTGCTCCTCGATGGCCTCGCGGGTGTCCCGCTCGATGTCGGCCTGGATGCTGCGGATCTCCCCCAGCAGGGCCCGGACCTCCGCGATCGCGCGGTCTGCCTCGCTCATCTCGTCACACTCCGAAGTTGTTGTGGGCAGCCTCGTCGATGCGAGAGCCGTTGTACATCGCCAGTCCGCCGGCGACCGTGGTCATCGCCAGCTTGAGCGCGTGCATGATGTTGATGACCGAGTAGATGGCCTTCACGAACTTCTCGATGGCGTCCAGCACCCGGCGGATGAGGCTGATGGCGCGGTCGAACTTCTGCCAGAAGCTGCGGATGTGGATCGCGATGTCCGCCGCGCCGACCAGCCACCCCACGACCGGCACCGAGGCCTCGATGATGAGCCGCTCGAGGATGTCGCTGATGAACGAGATCAGTGTGCCGATGCCCAGGCACGCCGACTTGGCCACCTCGATGAGGCTTCCGGTCAGCTCGCCGGTGAGCTGGCACCCCTGCGCGTACGTGGCGTAGGTGCCACCGAGTGACGTCATCCGCGAACGGAAGGCGGTGGCGGCGTCCCCGTCCCAGACGTCGGCGGTGCCGGCGTCGAGGGCGGTGAAGTTCTCACCGACCGCGGTGCAGATCTTGCCCGCGTCCCCCCAGCCCTGTTGGGCCACACCCATGAGCCCCCAGTCGCCGCACAGCGGCTTGACCAGCTCGAGCAGCGGGTCGGTGCCGAAGGCCTCGCGGCAGAAGCCGAGCAGGTGGCCGATGAGGAATCCGCAGCTGGACTCGAACTCCTTGGCGAAGTCGTCGTCGGACGCGACGGCCAGGCTCTGCGAGGCGTAGGCCGAGGGGTCGACCTTCTCGTAGACGCTCACCAGGTCCCTCCCTTGTGGTTCTTCGCCCAGGTGATGCCGCCGTCGTTCCTCGGGCCGTTGACGGCGTCGTTGACCTGCTGCGTCTGGTCGATGGTGTCGCCGAGCCGTTCGCCCGCCTTGAGGACGTCCTGTCCCTCGCTCACCAGCGCCGTGGGTGCCTGTAGCGCCTTGCTCGCGGTGTCGATGCGGCTGGAGTCGCGGGCCGTCACCGCCCCCGCCGCGGGGGCCGGCGAGGCCGTGTCGCGGTTCAGCAGCGAGTGCCTGCGGGCGAAGTCCTGGCCGTTGGCGTACGCGTTCCGCTGCCGGTTGCGCAGGTACGTCCCGAGCTCTGTGGGCGACATCCCGTCGATCTTCTTGGTCAGCGCGTCGAATTGCTTGTCCAGCCCACGCTGGATCCAGTACTTCGGGTCGGTGCGCTGCGTGGAGTCGAAGTTCCCCTGCTGGATCCGCCAGAGCTCCTTGGGGTTCTGCCACAACGGCTTCGACAGGTGGGTCGCGTTGTCCACGTAGGTCTTCCAGGACTTCATCCCGTCGAGGAACCCGCCGCCGGAGGGGGTGCCCGAGACCGGGCCGACCGGCACGCCGCTGCGCACGGTTCCCCCGGTGGGGGCCTCGTACGGCGGCAGGTTCACGCCCTTCCTCGCCATCGCCTCGTAGGCCGCACGGTCGCGGGCGATGAACTCCTTGCGCGTGCCGTTCGTCAGGGTGGCGCACGTGTCGGCGATGGTGGACCCGTTGGCCATGCCGCGGGTGCCCGCCTCGTAGGCGCGCGAGTAGTGCCCCTCGAGCAGCCCGAGGACGCCGGTGAAGGCGCCACTGGCGCGGCAGTTGGCCTGCACGAAGCGGCCCGCGGCCTCCATGTGGCCGCGCTGGCGGTCCAGGACCTGCTCCGCGAGGTCCAGCTGCGCGATCTCGACCTTGATTTTCGGTGCCATGGTGGTCTTCCCCCCTCTCGGGACGTCTACTCCCAGACGGAGTCGCTCGCCTCTGCGTCGTCGTACCAGTTCTCCTCGTCCTCGTGGGTGAGGAACTCCTTGTCCTTCTTCTTGTCGCTGCCACCGCCGGCGCCCCCGGCGCCACCGCCGGCGCCCCCGGCGCCACCGCCGCCGCCGGCCACGCCGTTGGTTCCCCGGCTGCCGGCACCCTGCCCGGAAGCCACCTCGGCGGCCCCGGCTCCACCGGCGCCACGGCCGGAGGCGCCGTCGAGCTTCGGGACGCCGTACCGGCCGCCGGCCGAGGCACCGCGCACCGACGAACCGCCACCCGCGCCGGCTCCGCCACCACCAGCAGACACCATGCCGCTGCCGCCGCCCCGTCCGCCGGCCGCCCCTGCCGCTCCCGTGGTCCCACCGCCCGACGCGCTCTCGCCTGGCACGGCCGAGGTGCCAGTGAGGTTGCCCAGCGCTCCACGGGCCGAGCCGCCCGCCGCGCGGGTCAGGCCCGACAGGGAGCCTCCCGCCTCGCGGCCGAGGCCGGAGAGGAGACCGCCCGCGGACCCACCGGCACCGCGGACCAGGCCCGCGGCGCCCCCGGCGACCATGCCGATCCCTCCGACCGCACCGGCCAGCCCACCCACGCCACCGAGGGCAGAACCGCCGAGGTTGCCGCTCGAACCCGTCGAGCCGCTGACGCCGGTGAACCCCGGGACGGTCCCGGAGACCACACCGTCCGCCGTCGTGGCGGAGTCGTCGACGAGGCCCCCCGTGGGCACCGTCGTCGGGATCGTCGGGTCGATGCCGGGGTGGTACACGCCCCCCGACGGGACGAAGCCGGTCGTGGACCCGACCGTGGGCACGGCGCCGGTGTGGCCACCGGAGTACCCGGTCGGGGTGCTCCCACCGCCGGTCGGGGTGCTCCCCCCGCCTCCACCGCTCGGCAGGTTCGATCCCCCGTCGTTGCGGTGCGGGGTCGCGTCGACCGGCAGCTGCGAGGTCGCACCCGCCATGTCGGTGCTGAGCTGGCGCAGCGCGGCGGCCGCCGCGGCCTCGCGCTGCTGCTCCTGCTGGGCGACCGCCGCGTCGTACGCGGCCTGGTCGAAGGTCTTGCCGACCGGCTCCGTGCTGCCCGGCTCCAGGCCTGTCTGGCGCACGTACCCGGTGCGGTCTGGACTCGTGTCGACCGTCTCGACCTTCGTGGCGAGCGCCGTCTGGGCCGTCGATACGGCCGTGTCGGCGACGTCGAGGGCCGACTTGACCTGGCGCAGCGCAGCCGCGTGCTCGCTCAGGCTGGCCGTGAGCCTGTCCATGGCCGCGAACGCGGCGTCGGCGCCCTCGCCCTCCCAGTCGAGGCCGAGGTCGTTCTTGGTGCTCTTGACGCTGGCGACCAAGGCGTCGATCCGGGCGGCCGCAGCCTCCCATTCCTCACCCTGCGCCTTGATGTCGGACGCCGCGTCGCGGATCTTCGCGAGCTCGCTCTCCTTGGGTCCCACTGTCAGGTCCCCTCCCCTGGTCGTACGGCCGGACGCGTGCCCGAGCCCCTGCGCGTGAACATGACGGCACCACCCGCGAGGAGCAGCACCAGGACGGCCACCACTACCCACACCCAGGCGGGGACGCCGCTCGAGGTCGAGGACGTCGGTGCCATCGGGCCGGCCGCCGAGCCGCCCGAGGGGCGTGGCGCCGACGTCGCGGTCGCGGTCGCGGTCCCCGCTGCCGACGAGGGCGAGGACGACGTCGCCTTGGGCAGCAGGCGACCCGCCGCGATCTCCTGGGCGGTGGGACCGTAGATGCCACCGTCCCCCACCAGGGGGTTGGTGTCGGGGTACGTCGACGGGTCGACCGACATGAGGTCGGCGGCGTCGAACATCCCCCAGCCGAAGCCGGTGCGTGAGCTGTTCACGATGGTGGGGAAGCCGCTGCCCTCGCGGCGGTACCACCAGATCCAGCCCTTCTTCCCGGTGGTGCTCGTCCCCTGCTTCATGCCGGGGTTGTGCACCGCCGCCTGGAGCACCTGGTTGGCCGTGGCCTTCGGGTACTTCGACCAGTAGGCCGCCAGGCCACCCGCGACGAGCGGCGCCGCGTACGAGGACCCGTCGACGAGCATCCCCTGGGGAAGCCAGCGCCCCTGCTTGTCATGGTTCCCCAAGGCCATGCCGACGCCCGGCGCGCAGAAGGCGATCCCGTTACCGGTGTAGGGCGCCGCGAACGCAGAGATCTTCCCCTCCCGGTCGCAGGCGTTGACGGCCACCACGCCGTTGTAGCCCGAGGGGAAGTCCAGGACCTTGTCCCCCGTTGCCCCGACGAGGATCGCGCCCGCGTGCTGGGCCTCGACGACCGCACGCCTCACCTCGTCGTCGGTGCCCGGCTTGCCGTAGGACATCGAGATGATCTTGGCGCCGTCCTCGAGGGCCTTCGTGATCGCCGCCTCGGTGGTGTCGAGGTGCTTCTCGTCCCCGGGCGTGCACCGCAGCTTCTCCCCGTAGCCGATGGTGTAGTGGCGAAGCGTCGCCTGCGGTGCGATCCCCCTCACGCCGGGCATGCCGTTGGCGGACACGCCCGTGCCGACGAGCAGCTGGGCGATCTCGGTCGCGTGGTCGGCCTCCGGTCCCGTCCCCGTGCTCACCTTGTCCCAGCAGACGCTCTCGCTCGAGGCCACACGGCCCTTGATGTCCGCAGCGTTGGGGTCGATGACGTCGTCGAGCACCGCGATCGTGATCCCCTTGCCGGTGCCACCGGCCCGCTGCAGGTCGTCGAACCCCATCGCGGCCGGCCACCACGGGCGCTGCACGGCCTGCGCGGACGACAGCGTGGCGGCACCTCCGAGCACGGGCAGCAGCCCCGTGAGCGCGGCGAGCGCGGTCACGGGGAGGAAGCGACGCAGGCGGCGTCCGGTTCCGCGTTCCATGGGTCTTGACGGCTCCTTCGTCGCCCGCGCGTCAGCGCGAGGCCTTCACCTGGGTCTGGCTGTCGCCGGCCGGTGCGGGTGGCGCACCACCGCCCACGGTGTTGTCACCCGTCGCCGGTGCCGGGGGCGCGCCGTCCTGCACCCCCGGCTGCTGACCAGCGGGCTGCTGCCCGGCGCCGTGCTGATCGGCGGCGGAGGACTGCCGGACCGCCTCGTCCTGGACGGCTTCGGCGTGCTCCGCCTCCTTGCTGGCGTTGGCATGCTTGTTCTGGGCGTCGGAGTGAAGGTCCTGGCGTCGCGAGGGGTCGCTGGTCGCGAGTCCGGCGAAGACGTCGCTCGCCCGGTTGTCCTTGTCCTCGAGGTGCCTGGCGACCTGGAGGAGCTTCTCCTGGTACTCCTTGACGTCTTCCTCGACGCCCTTGAGCGTGTCCTCGTAGATCTGCTTGGCGGCGGCGTAGACCGTGCCGAAGTCGCGGCAGGACTCGATGCCGGAGAAGGAGTTGGCGGTGAGCGTCGTGCTGGCGACCTTCGCGTGGCTCTCGGTCGCCTTCTCGGTCCACGTCGCACCCCTGTTGTGTGCCAGGGTGCGGATGATCTCGAAGTCCGCCTTGAGCTTGCCGTTGGCGTAGCGGTACCCGGTCGGCTTGTCCTCGTCGGGAAGGCCCATGGTCGTTCGTCCCCCTGCAGTGTGTGGTCGTTCGTCCTCGCCCAGTCGACACGGCCCGTGCCGGGGCGCGAGCCCCGGCACGACCGTGACGACTAGCCGCCGAACAGGCCGGCCGACTTCTTGTCGCCGTCCATGTAGTCCTGGTTGCTGGTGTCGACGGCGGCGCCGATCTCAGCGAGGCGGACCTTCATGTCGGTGAGCGCCTGGGTCCACTTCTTCTTGGCCTCGTGGTAGGCGGCCTTGGCCGTGCCGTCCCACTCGCTCTGCAGCGGCGCGAGCGCCGAGTCCATCTCGGCCAGCTTGGCCTCGATCTTGCCCGCGGACTGGGCGAGGTCGCCGGCCGCCTGGCTCAGTCCACCGTGGTCGACGAGCATGGTCACATCCCCCCGTACTTGTTGCTGATGGCCTGCGCAGCGTTCTCGTCCCGCTCCCGGAAGGTGCGGTCGGTCTCGCGGAGGTTGGCCTCGAACGTGTCGAGCGCCGCGATGATCTTCTTCGAGTCGTCCTTCCAGAGGGTGAACGTGCGGTCGAAGCCCGCCGCGCCCTGCCCCTGCCACATCGACTTCAGTCCAGCCAGCCGACCCTCCAGAGCGGCGAGCTCGCCATCGAGCTGCCCCTTGTAGTCGGCGACGACTGCGGCGCCCTTTTGGAGTACGCCATCACCAGCTGCAAGCATCAGTGCCTCCCAACTTCCACGCGTCTGGCCCCCCTCGGGGCACTCGGAATCCCTGCGTCTGTCGCACGGAGCGGACCCCAAGATTCCGATCTCCCCCGAGGTCCGGTGCCCGACATTAGCAACGATGTCCGAAGTGCGACATGGGGAGCGCTCCCCTCTATGCTGCGTTCGTCCGTGAGGTGATTGAGGTGCATTTCGTGCAACCGGGAGGGGACTCGTGACGCAGGCGACCACGTCCGCATCGCTCATCCGTGTGTCGGTGACGGCCGGCACGCGCAGGGCGGACCTCGGCGTGCCGGGCGGCATCCCCGTCGCCGAGCTGCTCCCCGAGCTGGCCCGCGAGCTGGGGCAGCTCGACCCCGCCACGGCCAGCCGCGGCTTCCGCCTGGTCCGCCACGACGGGAGCCCCGTGGAGCCCGACCGGAGCCTGGCGGCCCAGGGGGTCGAGGACGGGTTCGTCCTGGCGCTCGAGCCGGCTGGCGACCCGGTCGAGCTCAAGGTCTACGACGACGTGGTGGAGGCGGTGGCCGACCTCGTCGAGTCCTCGTTCGCACCCTGGACCCCCGAGCACAGTGCCCGGACGGCGCTGGGTGCGGCCGTCGTCCTGTTCCTCTCCGGTGCCGTCGCGCTGTTCACCGCGCGCACCCACGGCGCCCTGGTCGTCGGCCTGGCCGCTGTGGTGGCCGTGCTGCTCGTGGTCGCGGCGGCCGTGCTGTCGCACGCGCGCCGCCAGGAGGTGTCGGGGGCCGCCCTGGCGGTCACCGGGGGCGTGTATGCCGCCGTGGCCGGGTTCGCGGTCAGCACCGACGGCTCCCTCTGGGGCCTTCCCCTGCTGTGTGCCGGTGCCGCGACCGCCGTCGTCGGCGGCCTCGGCGTCCTGGCCGTCACAGCGCACCGCCCCGTCGTGGGCGCGGTCGCGGTGGTCGGCTTCGTCATGGCCGTCACCGGCGCCCTCGTCCACTTCGCCGGGTGGTCGGTCGGCTCGGTGGCGGGCTGCGTCCTCGCCGGGTCCGTGCTGGTGGGCGGCCTGGTGCCGTGGTTCGCGCTGTCGTCCAGCCGCCTCACGACCCATCCCCCGCGCACCGAGGGCGAGATCTACGCCGACCCGCCGGCCGTCGACAACCGCGCCGTGCGCCGACAGGTCCTGGCCGGTCACGACCTCATGCTCGGCCTGTCGGTCGCGGCCGGGGCGGTCGCCCTCCTCGCAGCGCCCCTCGCCGCCGCCACAGGCGTCCTCGGCACCGTCCTCGGGGTGGTCGGGTTCGTGGCCGTGCTGCTGCGCACGCGCCACAGCCGGACGCGGGCCACGGTCCTGGTCGCCATGGTGGCCGGCGTCCTCGGCCTCGCCACGGTCGGCATCGCCGCCGCTGTCACCCACCCCGGGTGGCGCTCCGCGCTCGGGGTCGGCATGGCAGGCGGGGCCGCCCTCGTCGTGGCCCTGGCGCTCATCGCGCCGAGGTCGCGCGTCCGGCTCGGACGGGCTGCGGACGCCATCGATGGCGCCTGCCTCGTGGCCGTCCTGCCGCTCGCAGTGGCGGCGATCGGGGTGTTCTGACCCGGTTCGCGCCTGACGTGCCGATGGTGTGGGACGTCCCCTATGCTCTGACCGGCCGGGCGTCCCCGTGACGCCGGGCACCGGGGACTGATCGTTTCGAACGTCCAGGGGGACCTTTCACCGTGAGCGCCATCCGTCGTGCGTCCGCACTGTCCGCTGCCGCCCTGTTCGGGGTCGGCCTCATCGCCGTGGGGGCCGGGTCGGCCCGG
The DNA here is from genome assembly GCF_042668795.1 of Pedococcus sp. NPDC057267. Taxonomy (NCBI): domain Bacteria; kingdom Bacillati; phylum Actinomycetota; class Actinomycetes; order Micrococcales; family Intrasporangiaceae; genus Pedococcus; species Pedococcus sp. NPDC057267. Next base: position 19,267 of record NZ_JBHUYG010000040.1, read on the forward strand.
GCCGAGGACCTCCCCGCGCCGGTCGCGACGACCCAGGTCGCGGGTCTCTCCGCGCAGCTCCAGGCTGCACTGCCGGCCGACGTGGGGGCCGACCCGTGCGACATCCTCGACCCGCTCCCGATCGACTGCCCGATCCCGACCGTCGTGCCCACGAGCAGCACGACGAGCGCGTCCCCCACCTCGACGGCCACCGAGCCGACGGACCAGCCGTCGACGACGACGACCACGGACGTACCGTCAACGCCGCCCACCAGCGGCACGCCCACGGTCACCACGACGACGACGTCCGACCCGGGCCCGGGTGGAGGGGGCGGCAACGGCAACCCCGGCGGGAACGGCAACGGCAACGGCGCCGGGAACCCCGGCGGCAACGGCAACGGCGCCGGGAACCCCGGCGGCAACGGCAACGGCGATCCCGGCGGCAACGGCAACCCCGGCGGGAACGGCAACGGCGGGTCGACCGGCGGCAGCGTGCCCACCGGCACGCTCGGCACCGACCCGGTGGCCGTCGAGGGCAAGGTCGGCCGCGGCGACTGCGGCCTGTTCTGCGCAGGCTCGTACGCCGACGCGATCGCCACTCCCCGTGCCGCCGCCCCGGCCGCCGGCGCCGTGGCGGACCCCGCCGGCGCCCCACCGGCGGTCCTGGCCCGGACCGGGTCGCCGATCAGCTCGATGACGACGCTCGCCGGCGTCCTGCTGCTGGCCGGGGCCCTCGTCCTGGCGACCCGCCAGCGGCTCACCCCGGCATACCGTCGCCGGCACTGACCGGCACCCGACCACCACCACCACGGCGACGCCGCCCCCGTAGGGTGGCCGTCGTCGCAGCACCCACCGCGAGAGGCAGGAACCGGCCGTGGCCACGAAGAAGGATCTGGTCGAGGCCCAGGCCTTCAGCCGCCGCAGGCTGACCACCGCCTTCGTCGCCGGCGCCCCCGGCGGCCGCGAGGTCGAGCCGCAGCGGCCGTGGCGGGCGATCGTCGGCGGCCTGGCCGTGACCGCGCTCGTCGCCGTGGGCGGCCTCGTCGCCGGCGTGCTGAGCCCGGGCCTGCCGTCGGGGTGGGACGACAACCGCCTGGTGATCGCCAAGAAGAGCGGAGCCCGGTACGTCGCGATCAAGAAGACGCTGTACCCGGTCATCAACACCACGAGCGCGCGGCTGCTGATCCCGGCCGACGAGTTCAAGGTCGTGACCGTCGACGACGACAAGATCGCCACGACCCCGCGCGGTGCGGCGATCGGCATCCTCGGCGCCCCCGACTCGCTGACGCCCGCCAGCCGGTTGTCACGCACCGGGTGGGTGTCGTGCGTCGCGCAGTCCGGGGCCCAGCGCACGGTGGTCGGCCAGCGCGCGGCCAGCGCTCCCGCCACCGGGAGCGCCGCGGTCGTGAGCACCGCCGACGGACTGTTCGTGGTCACGGGCGGCTACCGCCTGCCCGTCAAGGGTGACGAGGCGGCGTCGGTGCTGCGCCAGCTGCGCCTGGAGTCCGGCACACCGATCCCCGCCCCCGCGGCGTGGACCAGCCTGTTCCCGCAGGGGCCGACCCTGGGCGCCTTCCGCATCCCCGACGCCGGCAAGGCCCGGGCCGGGCTGCCACCGGGCGCGGTCGTCGGCTCCGTCCTGGCCGTCAAGGACTCGGGCACCTCGACCCCGCGCCGCTACGTCGTGCTCGGCACGGGCGAGCTGGCCCTCATCACCCCGTTCGCCTACGCCCTTTACCAGCTCGGGTCCGGGCGCACCGTGGGCTCCGACATCCAGGTCACCCCGGCCGAGATCGCCGGCCTCAGGACGACCGACCGGCAGGTCGTCCCGGCGCAGTGGCCCGAGCAGATCCCCGAGCCGCTGGACGCACCGCCGTGCGCGACCCTGACCGCGGGACCCAACACCCTGCCGTCGACCGCCCTGTCGACCTCGAGCACCGTCAAGCCGACCGAGGGCCAGGTCACCGAGGTCGAGGCCGGGTCCGGGGCGCTGGTGCGCTCCATCGGCGACAACATCATCAACCGCGGCCCGGTGCTCGTCGTGGACCAGACCGCCACCGCGTACAGCGTGGTCGGCGGCGACGACGTCCTCGCCCGGCTCGGGTACGCCAAGGGTGACGTCGTGCCGGTCCCCCAGGCGTGGGTGGGGCTGTTCGCCTCCGGTCCGGTGCTGAGCATCGCTGCGGCGCAGAACGCCGTCAGCACGAAGAAATGAGCCCGCGCCGGACCGCGGCCGCCGCCGTGGCGTCCCTCGTGGCGGGCCTGGGTGGGGTGGTCGCGGTTGCGTCCCCCGCGGAAGCGGCCCAGTGCGAGCCGGGCAAGGTGCAGTACGTGGCCCAGGAGCCGCTTGCCCTCCGACGGCTCAACGCGCGGTTCGCCTGGACCCAGGCCACCGGGCGCGGCGTGGTGGTCGCGGTCGTCGACTCCGGCGTCGATGCCCGCAACGCCCACTTCAAGGACGCCCTGGTGGTGGGGAAGTCGTTCGTCCCACAGCTCCCCGCGAACCGTGACGACCTCGGCCACGGGACCGCTGTCGCCGGGGAGATCGTCGCGCGCGGCGTCAAGGGCTCCGGTCTGGTGGGGTTGGCGCCCGAGGCGAAGGTCATGCCCGTGCGGGTCTTCTTCTCCGACGCCGAGGAGTCCCGCAGCGCCGGGGTGGGCCCCCGCCCGGACCGGATCGCCGCGGGCATCCGCTACGCCGCCGACCACGGCGCCAAGGTCGTCAACGTCTCGATGAGCACGCCCACCGACGACCCGGCCCTGCGCGAGGCCGTCTCCTACGCCACGCGGCGCGGTGCGCTCGTCGTCGCCTCGGCCGGGAACCGCAACGTCTCGGAGGACAAGAGCGACTCCCCGCGCTACCCCGCCGCCTACCCCGAGGCCGTCGCGGTCGCCGCCGTCGACGCGTCGGACACGGTCGGGGAGGGCTCGATCCACGGCCCGCACGTCGACCTGGCCGCGCCCGGCACCCAGATCCTCACGACGTACCTCGACGCCGGCGACTGCCTCCTCGAGCAGGACGAGGAGTCGACCAGCTTCGCGACGGCCTACGTCAGCGCCGCGGCAGCCCTGCTGGCCCAGCGGTTCCCCACCGAGGGGCCGGCGGCCTGGAAGCACCGCCTGGAGTCGACGGCCGCCCGGGACCGGCGCGACCAGCGCACCGACGCCGCCGGATGGGGCCTGGTCCAGCCCTACGAGGCGCTCACGGCCCTGACCGACTCCAGCGTCGAAGGCCCGCCGGCACCCGGTGAGAGTCCGCGCCCGGTGGTCACGGCCGCGCCGGAGCGCATCGACCTCAGCGCCCGCCCCGACCCCTACGCCCCCCAGCGCACGGCCGCGCTGTGGTGGAGCCTGCTCGGCGCCGGGGCCCTCGTCGCCCTCGCGCTCGGTGGGGCGATGCGCACCGGTCGCGCCCGGCGCCGCGCCGCCTGACCTCCGCCGACCGTCGTTCCGCGGGCGGGCCGAACCGGTTGGTACCCGCGGGCCCGCGGATGGGAGGATTCGGTCCATGACCGACGCCCTCACGACGCCTCGCGCCGCCACGATCCCCGACCGCCCCTCGATCGACGGGCTCGAGGACAAGTGGACGCAGGTATGGCGCGAGCAGGGCACCTTCACCTTCGACCGCGAGGCCGCTGCCGCCGCCGGTCGCGAGAGCGTCTTCTCGATCGACACGCCGCCGCCGACCGCGTCCGGGTCGCTGCACATCGGGCACGTGTTCTCCTACACGCACACCGACTGCATGGCGCGGTACAAGCGGATGTCGGGCTTCCACGTCTTCTACCCGATCGGGTGGGACGACAACGGCCTGCCGACCGAGAAGCGCGTGCAGAACTACTACGGCGTGCGCGGCGACGCCTCACTCCCCTACGACCCGGACTTCACGCCCGCCCACCGTGGTGACGTCAAGAGCACCAAGGCCGCCGACGCGCAGCCGATCTCGCGGCAGAACTTCATCGACCTCTGCGACGAGCTGACGGTCCGGGACGAGGAGGCCTTCGAGAGCCTCTTCCGCCGCCTGGGCCTGTCCTTCGACTGGGGCATCTCCTACCGCACCATCGACGACCGCTCGCGCGCGACCGCGCAGCAGGCGTTCCTGCGCAACCTCGCCCGCGGCGAGGCCTACCAGTCCGAGGCCCCGGGCCTGTGGGACGTGACCTTCCAGACCGCCGTGGCCCAGGCCGAGCTCGAGGCCAAGGACTACCCCGGCCACTACCACCGGGTCGCCTTCCACCCGAGCGCCGACGGCGCCGACCCCGTGTACATCGAGACCACCCGTCCCGAGCTCATCCCCGCCGTGGTCGCCCTCATCGCCCACCCCGACGACGAGCGGTATGCCGGGCTGTTCGGCACCACGGTCCGCTCACCCCTGTTCGGGGTCGAGGTGCCGGTGCTCGCGCACCCGGCGGCCGAGCCCGACAAGGGCGCCGGCATCGCGATGTGCTGCACCTTCGGCGACCTCACCGACGTGCTGTGGTGGCGCGAGCTGCAGCTGCCGACGCGCTCGGTCATCACCCGCAGCGGCCGGATCCAGGCCGAGGTGCCCGAGTGGCTCGCCGGTGGCCCGGGCGAGACCCTGTTCGCGGAGCAGGTCGCCGGCAAGTCGACGTTCGGGGCGCGCGAGGCGATCGTGGCCGCGCTGCGCGAGTCCGGCGACCTCGACGGCGAGCCGACGCCCACCCAGCGCAAGGCCAACTTCTACGAGCGGGGTGAGAAGCCGCTGGAGATCGTCACCTCGCGCCAGTGGTACATCCGCAACGGGGGCCGCGACGCCGAGCTCAACGCCGCCCTGATCGAGCGCGGTCGCGAGCTGGAGTGGCACCCGGCCTTCATGCGCTCGCGCTACGAGAACTGGGTCAGCGGCCTCAACGGCGACTGGCTCATCTCGCGCCAGCGGTTCTTCGGCGTGCCGATCCCGGTCTGGTACCCCCTCGACGCCGACGGCGAGCCGGTCTACGACACCCCGATCGTGCCCTCGGAGGACGAGCTGCCGGTCGACCCGGCCGCGCAGGCCCCAGGCGGCTACGACGAGTCGCAGCGCGGCGAGCCCGGCGGCTTCGTCGGGGACCCCGACATCATGGACACGTGGGCGACGTCCTCGCTCACGCCCCAGATCGCCGGCGGCTGGCGCGGTGACGACGCCCTCATGGACCTCGTCTTCCCGATGGACCTGCGCCCGCAGGGGCACGACATCATCCGCACCTGGCTGTTCTCCACGGTGGTGCGCTCGCACTTCGAGTTCGGCTCCGTGCCGTGGCGCAACGCCGCGCTGTCCGGGTGGATCCTCGACCCGGACCGCAAGAAGATGAGCAAGTCCAAGGGCAACGTCGTCACCCCCGAGGACGTCGTCAAGGAGCACTCCGCCGACGCGGTGCGCTACTGGGCGGCAAGCGGGCGCCTGGGCGCCGACGCGGCATACGACACCGGGCAGATGAAGGTCGGGCGCCGGCTGGCGATCAAGATCCTCAACGCCACCAAGTTCGCGCTCTCGTTCGGTGAGGTCGACGGCGACCTCGCCACCGCGGTGACCAACCCGCTCGACCGCTCGATGCTGGCCGCGCTCGGCGACGTCGTCGCCAAGGCGAGCGCGGGCTTCGAGGCGTGGGACCACACCCGCGCCCTCGAGGTCACCGAGTCGTTCTTCTGGACCTTCTGCGACGACTACCTCGAGCTCGTCAAGGACCGCGCCTACGGCGGCCAGGGCGAGGGCGAGGCGGCCTCCGCCCGCGCGGCCCTGCGCATCGCGCTCGACGTGCTGCTGCGCCTGTTCGCGCCGATGCTGCCGTACGTCACCGAGGAGGTCTGGTCCTGGTGGCACGAGGGCTCGGTGCACCGCGCCGCATGGCCGACCACGGACGACGTGGCGGCGGGCGTGGGCGGGGACCCCGAGGTCCTCGTCGCGGTCGGTGAGGCCCTGGCCGGCATCCGCAAGGCCAAGTCCGAGGCGAAGGTCGGCATGCGCGCCGAGGTCGCCGCGATCACGCTGGCCGGGCCCGACGCGTGGGCGCAGCGGGTGCAGCAGGCCGAGGCCGACCTGCGCGCGGCCGGCCGGGTGACCGGTGCGGTGGGTTACGCCGAGGCGGAGACGCCCGAGGCGCGCGACGCCGAGCTGATCCCGGTGGAGAAGCCGAAGGCCTGAACCCTGCGGGCGCCGTCGGGCTGGACCGTGATCCACGGGACGTCCCAGCCGGCGATGCCCAGCGCTCGGGTCGTGAACCGTGCCTCGTCGAGCAGCGTGACCTGGCCGGTGGCCGGGTCGTAGACGTCGAGCAGCCGGTCGCCGTCGCCCGGCAGCACGAGGGTGACGTGGCGCGGCAGCGTGGCCGAGCCGATGTACAGCAGGGCCGGCTCGCCGTCCGCGACGACGTCCAGCAGGCGCGCGTGGGCGGCGGCCAGCCCGCCATGGCCCAGCTGCCGCAGCGGCCGCACCTGGTAGTGCGTGCCCCGGCGGGCCGCGCCGAACTCCAGCTCCTTGAGGGCGCCCCACGGCGGCGTGCCCAGGGCGCGTGGCCAGGGCAGGTTCAGCCGTCCCCCGCCGGAGAACAGCCGGTTCGTGCGGCGCATGACCACCCGCTCGTAGGCCGCGAACCGCTCCTGCTCGGTGGCCCCGGGCGGGGCGTCGGCCCGGGGCCCCTCCCCCGTGGTGATCCACCGGGCGAACTCGGGGTTGACCAGCATCCGGGCCACGGTCAGGCAGGCGGAGCCGCAGGTCACCGGGCTCTGCTGGACCGGGCCGACGTCACCGTTGCGCAACCGGAAGCCCGTGGTCATGCGGCCCATCCTTGCCGGTGCCGACGGGGTCGTCCACCACGCGGGTCAGCAGCGTCCTGCGTGGGCGAGCAGCCGGTGCTGCGGCGCCGCCCAGTCCGGCACGTCGAGCGCCGGCCCGAACCGCAGCGGACGGTCGGCGTCGGTGATGGCGTCCCGGGCGACCGGCCACAGGTCCATCGCCAGTCCGGGCGGGATGGGTCGCGGTTGCCCGATCGCCTGCGCCACGTCCCAGCCGTGCACGGTGATCTCGAGGGCCCCGACGGCGCCGAGCAGGTCGCGGGGCAGCCCCAGGTCGCCGAGGCGGACCTCGCCATCCCTGGCGGGGTACCAGCACCCGACGAGCGCGCGGGCCCGGGCGCAGATGCGGTCGAGCAGCGCCCTGCCGCCCTCCCCCGGCGCCCGCGGCACGAGCTCGAGCCGGGGCGCCCGCGCCGCCTCTGCCATGGCGTCGAGCGAGTCCTCCATGTGCAGCAGCAGCGTGAGCAGGTCCCACTCGGCGCACGGGGTCGCGTTGCGCAGGTCGGCCTCCGTGACCAGGCGCAGGCTGGCACCGGTGTACGCGACCGCACGCTCGAGCAGCTCGACCGCACCCGGCGGCCGGCCCACACCGGTCGCGGTCGTCATCGCAGGCTCACGTCGTGGCGACGTGGTCCGCGGGCAGCACCGCGGGCAGGCCGAAGGTCTCGAAGAGCCGCACGTCGAAGAACGCCGCCACGTGGCTGACCCGGCCGTCGGTCACGGTCAGCACCTGCAGGTGGAACGGCGTGAACGTGCCGTCGGGCTGGCGCATGTACAGCCCGAACGCCGGCTGGCCGTTGGCCGACGTGGCGACCATGGGCATCTCGTGCACGCCACCGGGGCACTGGGTGTCGATGAGCCGGCCGATGGTCTCGGCGCCGCGGTACCAGCCCGGGTACGGCGGCATCTCCCAGACCGCGTCGGCGGTGAGCATGCTGACGATGGAGCTGATGTCCTTGTCCCAGAAGGCCTGGACGTACCGGTCGAGGAGGGCGCGCTGGTCGTCGTCGAGACGGTCCTCCACCGTGTCGGCGGTGACGTTGACCCTGGCCAGCTGTGCGTGGGCCCGCTGGAGTGCGCTGTTGACCGCCGCCTCGGTGGTGTCCAGCGCCTCAGCGACCTCCGCAGCGCGCCAGCGCAGCACGTCGCGCAGGATGAGCACGGCACGCTGCCGCGCGGGCAGGTGCTGCAGCGCCGCCACGAACGCAAGCCGGATGCTGTCGCGCTCGGCGACGATGCTCGCCGGGTCGGCCGTGTCGGCCGCCACCAGCGGGTCGGGTGCCGGCTCGAGCCAGGCCACCTCGGTGGAGGCGACGACGCGCTCCCCCGGGTCGCTCGCCGGCGTGCCGAGGCCCGTCGGCAGCGGCCGCCGGTCCTTGCCCTCCAGCGACGACAGGCACACGTTCGTCGCGATCCGGTAGAGCCAGGTGCGCACCGAGGAGCGTCCCTCGAACGCGCCGTAGGCGCGCCAGGCCCGGATGTAGGTCTCCTGGACCAGGTCCTCCGCGTCGTGGATCGAGCCCGTCATGCGGTAGCAGTGGGCGGTCAGCTCGCGCCGGTAGGCGTCGGACAGCTCCGGGAAGTCCTCCGCCGCCGCCCGCTCGCGCACCTCGGTCATGCCGTCTCCTCCATCGGTCCCCGTCCCAGCGTAGGCCGCAGGGTGTCTCGCAGGGTCAGACCGGAGCACGGCGCAGAACTCATCGCTGCACGTCCGGCGACCTTCCGGCATCCCCCGCCGCTTCCCAGCATCTCTGCGGCTTCCCGGCATCCCCCGCCGCTTCCCGGCATCCCCGCCGCAGGTGCCTTTATAACGAATCACCTCCACCGGCCGACAACTCCTTTGCCACCCGGACGCGTGCTCCCTAGGGTCGGTCCAGGACTCGAAGGGGACGGGGCAAGGGTGTGAACCGCACATCATGGGCGCTGCTCGGCGGCGCCGGCGTGACGCTGCTGCTGTCCGCGTGGGTCTCCTCGGCCGGCCCGGTCGGCGTCTTCGCGCGGCAGGACTTCAGCGGCCCCGGCTCCAGGGCCCCCGGCGAGGAGTACGCCTCGGGCGCCATCCAGGGCACCGTGAGGCAGCTCGGCACCAAGGGACGCACCGCGCCCCAGTCGTCCGCGGTCGCCGAGGTGGTCGCGTGGTCGGTGAAGGTGGTGCTCGTCCTCGTGGTGCTCGCCGTGCTGGTGGCCGTCGGCCGGGCGGTCGTTGCCCAGCTGCGGACCACGGCACGGACCGACGAGGGGCCGGCCACCACAGCAGACGTCACCCCCGACGTCATGCTCGCCGCCGCCCGCGAGGGCGAGGAGCTCCTCGCCACGGGCACCCCGGCGAACGCGGTGGTGGCGGCCTGGGTCGCCCTGGAGGACGCGGCCCGCTCGGCCGGCATCGGAGAGGACCGGTCCCGCACGTCGGAGGAGCTCGTCGGCACCGTCCTGCGCCGGCTCGAGGTCGACGCAGGGGCGCTCGACCGGCTCGGAGCCCTCTACCGAGAGGCGCGCTTCTCCCGGCACGAGATCGGCGAGGACCTGCGGACCCAGGCCCGCGAGGCGCTCAGGCAGGTCCAGGGCGACATCGCCCGCGGCCGCCCCCCGCGCCCGGCCCGCGAGCGCATGGCCGAGGGACGCCGGTGATCGCCCGCCTCCGGGCCCTGCCCGCGACCGGCCAGCTCGCCGTCGCGCTCTGCGCCGCGGTCCTGGTGGGGCTCCTGCTCGCGCTGGTCCCCGCCCTCGTGAACCCCGCCATCCTGCTGGGCTGCGTGGGCGTCGTGGCCGCCCTCGCCGTCCTGGCCCAGTGGCTGTGGCAGCACCAGCACGTGACCGACTGGTCCAACACCTTCACCGACCCCACGGCCGCCCGTGGCAGCGACGTGCGGGTCACCCGCCTCGCCGAGACCGTGGACGCCGGCGTCGCCGGGGACGCGGTCGCCCGGGCCCGGCTGCACGAGACCCTGCGCGCGCTCGCAGACGAGCGGCTGCGCCGCCGCCGGGGCCTCAGCCTGTCCGGCGGCGACGCCGCCGACGTGCGCGCGGCCCTCGGCCCGGATCTCACGGCATACCTCGCCGACCCGCCGACGGGCCGGCTGACCGCCGCCCGCGTCGAGGCGTTCATCACCACCCTGGAGGAGATCTGAGTGAGCACCACCACCCTGTCCCTGACCGAGGTCACCGAGCGGGCCGGTGCGATCCTGGCCGAGGTCGAGCGGGCCGTCGTCGGCAAGCGGCACAGCCTCGAGCTCGTCCTCTCCGGCGTGCTCGCCGGCGGCCACGTGCTCATGGAGGACTTCCCCGGGCTCGGCAAGACCCTGGCCGCGCGCTCGTTCGCCCAGGCGCTGGGGCTGGAGTTCGCGCGGGCGCAGTTCACCCCCGACCTGCTGCCCAGCGACCTCACCGGGTCGTTCCTCTACGACCAGCGCACGTCGGAGTTCACGTTCCGCAAGGGCCCGCTCTTCACCGGGCTGCTGCTCGCCGACGAGATCAACCGCACGCCCCCGAAGACCCAGTCCGCCCTGCTCGAGGCGATGCAGGAGGGGCAGGCGACCGTCGAGGGCGAGACGTTCCACCTGCCGAAGCCGTTCCACGTGCTCGCGACGGCCAACCCGGTGGAGTACGAGGGCACCTACCCCCTCCCCGAGGCCCAGCTCGACCGCTTCCTGCTGCGCGTCTCGTTCGGCTACCCCACCGCGCCGCAGGAGTGGGAGGTGCTCCAGCGCCGCATGGGCCGCCGGCAGGAGGAGCAGCAGGTCGCCCAGGTCACCGACGCCGAGGGCTTGCTCGCGATGCAGGCCGCGGTCGAGACCGTCACCGTCGACGAGGGCGTCGGCCAGTACTGCGTCAAGCTCGTCGCGGCCACCCGCAGCCACCAGAACCTGCTCATGGGGTCCTCGCCGCGCGGCTCGCTCGCGCTGCTGCTCACGAGCCGCGCGTATGCCGTGCTGCGCGGCCGCGACTACGTCACCCCCGAGGACGTCAAGGCCGTCGCCCACGCCGCGCTCGACCACCGCGTGGCGGTGCGCCCCGAGCTGTGGATGAACGACGTGTCCGCCGCGAGCGTCGTGGACTCGGTGCTCACGTCGGTGCCGACGCCTGCCGCGACCGGCGCCGGCGCCCGCAGCGGGTTCGAGCGCCCGTGAGCGGACCTGTCGGCAGCCGGCTGCACGCGCACTGGCAGGCCACGCCGGCGCACGTGCGCGCCACGCTGCTCGGCTTCCTGCTGCTCGCGACCGGGGTGCTGCTGCGCCGGCCCGACGCCGTCGCGCTGGGCGCGCCGCTCGTCGTCGTCGCCGTGTGGGCCCTGGCCCTGCGCCCGAACCGTTCCCCCGAGGTGCACGCGGGGGTGCGCCATACGGTCCTGCGGGAGGGTCAGGCCACGGCCTGGACCACCACAGTGCAGCCGGCCCCGGGTGCCGAGGACCTCGGCGTGGCGCTGCTGCCGACCCCGCACACGAGCTACACGCCGGCCAGCCGCGCCCAGGGTGCCGCGCTCACGCCCGACCGGGAGCCCACCCGGCTCGACCTGGCCTGCCAGAGCACCCGGTGGGGCCACCGCAGCCTCGGGCCGGCCACCATCGCCGTCGGCAGCGCGTTCGGCGCCTTCACCTGGGAGCCCGAGCCGGTCAGCTCCGAACCGGTCTCGACCGTGCCGTTGCCGGACCACTTCACGGCCCGCGCGCAGGTCCCGCACCCCGACGGCCTCGTCGGGCGCAGCCGCTCGGCCCACCTCGGCGACGGCGGTGAGCTCGCAGACATCCGCCCGTTCCGGTTCGGCGACCGCCTGCGCCGCGTGCACTGGCCGGTGTCGGTCCGCACGGGCACCCTGCACGTCACCGCGACGCACGCCGACCAGGACAGCGAGATCCTGCTGCTCGTCGACGCCATGCACGACCTCGGCCGCAGCAGCGGGCCCGGCGGCACGAGCAGCAGCCTCGACAACGCCGCCCGCGCGGCCGGGGCCATCGCCGAGCACTACCTGCGCACCGGCGACCGCGTCGGGCTGCTCGTCCTCGGGGCGCGAGACCTGCCCCGCGTCCGGGCCGCAGCCGGCAACAACCACCTGCGCCGCCTGCTCGACGTGCTCTCCCGGGTGCGGGTCGCCGACAGCACGGTGAGCGACGAGAAGCGCCTGCGCGGCCAGCTGCGCCACCACGTCGGTGCCGGCACCCTCGTCGTCGTCCTCACCCCGGCCGTCTCGGTCCAGGTGCTGGCCCACGCCGTCTCGCTCGCCCGGCGCGGAGTGGCGGTCGTCGCCATCGACACCCTGCCGGCCGACTTCGGCCGCCCGGACCTCCCCGAGGACCGCCTGGCCGAGCTCACGTCCGTCCAGGACCACCCGGTGGGCGCCCGGCTCGCGTGGCGCATCCGGCTCCTGGAGCGCGAGCGGGAGATGCTGCGCGCCCGGGACGCCGGCGTGCCGATCGTGCCCTGGACGGGTCCGGGCACCCTCGACCTCGTCCTCCGCGACCTCGGCCGCCGCTCCCGCGCCCCCCGGGTGGTGAGCCGCTGATGGCCCGCTCGCACGTTGTCCTGCGGGCCGTGCTCGCCGCCGCCTCCGTCGGGCTCGCCGTCGTCACGGTGCTGGCCGCCGCCAGCCCGCTGTGGGCGCTGGCGGGGCTGCTCGTCGTGTTCACGGCATACGCCGCGCTGCGGCCGGGCACGCACGCGGTGACGGTCCTGCTCGCAGCGCACCTGCTGCACTGGCTCACCACGGTGCCGACCCCGGTGGGCGGGCGCGCGTGGCTGCTCGCCGTCGTGGCCGCCCTCCTCGCCCTGCTGCTGCACACCAGCGCCGCGCTCGCCGCGGCCTACCCGCAGGGCGCCCCGGTGCCGCCGGCGGCGGTGCGCCGCTGGAGCCGTCGCACGGCGGTCGTGGTGGCCGGCTGCGTGCCGGTCTGGGCCGTCACCAGCGTCGTCAGCGGCAGTGCCACCCCTGGTGAGGGCACGCTGACGTATGCCGCGATCGCCGGCACCGCGCTGCTCGCGCTGGGCGTCTGGCTGGTCGCCCGCGAGCCGCAGCACTGAGCTCGGCGCACCGGCAGGAACGCACCAGCCCCAACGGCACGTGCCGTCGGGGCTGGTCTGTCTGACGGGACGGAGGCCGCCGGGGGGTCAGGCGGAGCGCTTGCGCGTGCGCTTGGGCTCCTCGTCGCGGCGCACGATCGTCGGCAGGACGTTCTCGCGCACGACCTCGGGGGTCACGACCACCTTGGCGATGCCGTCGTCGCTGGGCACGTCGAACATGACCGGGAGGAGGACCTCCTCCATGATCGCGCGCAGCCCGCGGGCGCCGGTGCCGCGGTTGAGGGCGGAGTCGGCGATCGCCTCGAGGGCGTCGTCGGTGAACTCGAGCTCGACGCCGTCGATCTCGAACATCTTCTTGTACTGCTTGACCAGGGCGTTCCGCGGCTCGGACAGGATCGTCACGAGCGCCTCGCGGTCGAGCGGGCTGACCGTGGTGATGACGGGCAGGCGGCCGATGAACTCGGGGATGAGCCCGAACTTCATGAGGTCCTCGGGCATGACCTCGTGGATCGACTCGGCGAGGTCCTTCGGCGTGTGCAGCTCGGACCCGAAGCCCAGGCCCTTCTTGCCGTTGCGCGACTCGATGAGCTTCTCCAGGCCGGCGAACGCGCCGCCCACGATGAACAGGACGTTCGTCGTGTCGATCTGGATGAACTCCTGGTGCGGGTGCTTGCGGCCGCCCTGCGGCGGGACCGACGCGGTCGTGCCCTCGAGGATCTTCAGCAGCGCCTGCTGCACGCCCTCGCCGGAGACGTCGCGGGTGATGCTGGGGTTCTCGGACTTGCGGGCGATCTTGTCGACCTCGTCGATGTAGATGATGCCCGTCTCGGCCTTCTTGACGTCGTAGTCGGCGGCCTGGATCAGCTTGAGCAGGATGTTCTCGACGTCCTCACCGACGTAGCCGGCCTCGGTGAGGGCGGTGGCGTCGGCGATGGCGAACGGCACGTTGAGCATCTTGGCCAGGGTCTGGGCGAGGTAGGTCTTGCCGCAGCCGGTGGGCCCGATGAGCAGGATGTTGGACTTGGCGATGTCCACCGACTCGGCGTCCTTCTTGCCGCCCGCGTGCTCACCAGCCTGGATCCGCTTGTAGTGGTTGTAGACGGCGACGGCCAGGGCCTTCTTCGCGACGTCCTGCCCCACGACGTAGTTCTGCAGGAAGTCGTAGATCTCGCGCGGCTTGGGCAGCTCGTCCAGGCCCAGCTCGGAGGACTCGGCGAGCTCCTCCTCGATGATCTCGTTGCAGAGGTCGATGCACTCGTCGCAGATGTACACGCCCGGTCCTGCGATGAGCTTCTTGACCTGCTTCTGGCTCTTCCCGCAGAACGAGCACTTCAGCAGGTCGCCGCTCTCTCCCATGCGTGCCACGCGACGTCCTCCGTGTGTTGGTGCGGGCGCGGTGCCCGCCTCCGGTGCTGCCCGGTGCCGCGGCAGCAGGTCCGACGGTACCCGCCGGACCACTCCATTCTCCCCATTGAATCGCCGAGACCCTGCCGGGGTCTGCCTTGTCCGCTCAGAGCGGACAACGGTCCGTGAATACCGTAGAATCGTCAACGAGGGGAGTACTTCCCAAGCCCGGACCGGTCAGTACGAGCGCTCCACAGCGTTCCCGGCCCGGCACCGCCCAGCGGTGAAGGAGACCTCGGACACCGATCCGAGGACGACCATGACCGCTCTCCCCCTCGCCGTTCCCCCTCTCGCCGCTGCGTACCCGTCCGCGGCGGCCGACCCCTCGGCCTCCGGCCCCTCCGTCGCCAGCCCCGTGCTGTGGGGCGTCACCCTCGCCGCGGTGCTGGCGCTGGTGGTGCTGGACTTCCTGCTGACCCGGCGCCCGCACCGGGTGTCCATGCGCGAAGCTGCCGCGTGGTCGGCCTTCTACATCGCCCTGCCGCTGGCCTTCGGAGCCTGGATCTGGAGCCGCTTCGGAAGCCAGACCGGGCTGGAGTACTACACAGGCTACCTCGTCGAGAAGTCGCTGTCGGTCGACAACCTCTTCGTCTTCATGCTCGTCCTGGCCGGTTTCGCGGTCCCGCGCGAGCTGCAGCAGCGCGTCCTGCTCATCGGCGTCGTCGGCGCGCTGGTGCTCCGTGGCGTGTTCATCGCCCTCGGGGCGCAGATGCTCGCCCATGTCGACTGGACCTTCCTGCTGTTCGGCCTGGTCCTGCTGGCCACCGGCGTCAAGCTGCTCCGGGACGCCCTGCGCGGGTCCGGCCACGACGTCGACACCGCCAACCTGCGCAGCGTCCGCCTGCTCCGCCGGTTCATGCCGGTCACCGACACCTACGAGGGCCCGCGCATGACGGTGCGCCGCGGCGGCCGGCGGGCGCTCACGCCGCTCGCCCTGGTGACCGTGGCGATCCTCGGCACGGACATCGTCTTCGCGATCGACTCGGTGCCCGCCGTCTACGGCATCACCGGCGACCCGTACCTCGTCTTCGCCACCAACGCGTTCGCCCTGCTCGGCCTGCGTGCCCTGTACTTCGTGCTCGAGGGCGCGCTGTCCAGGCTCATGCACCTCGGCTACGGGCTCGCCGCGATCCTCGGCTTCATCGGCGTCAAGCTCGTCCTGCACTGGGCCCACGGCACCTGGCCGGCCGTGCCGGTCGTCCCGACGCCGGTCTCGCTCGGCGTCATCGTGGGCGTCCTGGCGCTGGTCACCGCGACCAGCCTGGTCGCCTCCCGCCGCGCCCTGGACGGGCACGGGGCCGCAGGCGGGGTCGTGGGCGCTGGCGCGGTCGAGGCCGACGAGGCCGGCCCCACAGCGGAGCGCCAGCCGCAGTCCTGACCCGCCGGGGCTGCGCGGCTCAGACCTGCTCGACGGGGCACCACCACGTGGTGCGGCCACCCACGGTGGCGCAGGCCATCTCGGCGCCGCAGCGGGGGCAGTGCCCGCCACGGCCGCGGTGCGGCACGACCTCTCCGGTGTGGACCCCTCCGCGGGCGATCGCCGCCCGGGTGGCGCGGCGCAGGGCCCGGTGCAAGCGGCTGAGGTCGTCGTCGTCGAGCTCGTCGACCCGGCGGCGGGGGTCGATGCCTGCCTGCCACAGGGTCTCGTCGGCGAGCAGGTTGCCCACCCCGGCGAGCACCGACTGGTCGAGCAGGCGCGCCTTGACCGGAGCCCTCCCGCGCCCCACGAGCTCCCGGAACTCCCCGACCCGGACGTCGAGGACGTCCGGGCCGAGCGCGTCGACCTCGGGGTCGAGCCGGACCCGCCCGAGCCGCCGCTTGTCGAACAGCCGCAACGTCCCGCCGTCCTCGAACACGAGGGCGAACCGCACCCACACCGGGTTGCGGTCGGCCTGGCGACCTGCGCCGGCGACGCCCCGCCCCAGGTAGTCGCCGCCCTCCGTCAGCCGTCCGTCCGCGTCGGTCACCAGGATCCGGCCGCTCATCCCGAGGTGCAGGCCGAGGGCGGGGCCGGGCGTGGCCGAGCGACCGGTGCCGGAGGTGTCGCACCACATCGACTTGCCCCGACGGCGGGCCGCGGTGAGGCGACGGCCCACGAGGGCCTCCCCGATCTCACCGGGCGCGTGCGGGCGGCACTCCCACGTGTCGCTGTCGTCGACGTCGGCGATCCGGCGCCCCAGCGCGGTCGCCTCGACGACCGCGCGGGCACTCTCCACCTCGGGCAGCTTCGGCACCCCGACAGTCTCGGTGCCCGGCCGCGGTCCCGCTCGCCGGCCACGGCGCCAACCCGGCCCCGGACATGCGTATGC